>JAIVGV010000289.1 GCA_020201365.1 Acidobacteriota bacterium | reverse complement strand
TGCGTCGTCCGCGCGGTTCTGCGCGGCGTAGAGCCTGCCGAGACCGAGGTAGGCGCGCGCCTCCTTCGGGTTGAGCTTGAGCGCCTCTTGGTAGAACTTCTCGGCGTCGTCGTAGCGCGGCGGGGTGGCGTCGGTCGCCTCGTTGCCTTCGCGCAGCGCGCGCTCAACCTCCTTGCCCTGCACGGCGTTCTGCTGTTCGAGTTCCAGGTCGTAGGCGTCGGGGCGGCGCGGGTCGTGCGTGAGCGGATTCTCTTGGCGCGTGACGGGGATGCGAGACTTGTCCTGCTGCGCTTGCAGGGCGCCGCCCGCGGCGAAGATCAGCGCGAGCGCGGGCGCGGCGACGGCGAGACGGAGGGCGTACTTGGGGACGGACATAATGCTGAAGCTCCTTTCGGGCGCGTCCGGCGAAGACGGAACAGCGGCAGGGTTAATCGCGCGCCGCGAGACACAGGGATTTGCCGCCGCTCGGCGCAGGCATGATGCCCCAGCGCGGCTGCGCGAGTCAATCGTCGTCGGGAGTAGCCGCCGCCCGCGGAGGCGGCGCGACGCGCATTCTCGCCCGCGCCGCCGCGCGCTCAGGTGGTCGTCTTCAAGTGGCGGTTGAGCCATTCGATGACGGTCGTGTACCAGAAGCGCGAGTTCTGCGGCTTGAGTATCCAGTGCCCCTCGTCGGGGAAGACGACGAGCTTCGACTCGACGCCGCGCTTCTGCAAGGCGGTGTAGAGCTGCAAGCCCTGATCGACGGGGACGCGGAAGTCTATCTCGCCCTGCGTGACGAGCGTCGGCGTGTTGAAGTTCTTGACGTAGAGGTGCGGCGACCACTTCTCGTAGAGCTGCGGGTTGTCGTAAGGCGTGCCCTTGAACTCCCACTCGGGGAACCACAGCTCCTCGGTGACGCCGTACATGCTCGTCAGGTTGAAGACGCCCGCGTGCACGACGAAGGTCTTGAAGTGCGCGCGCCGGTCGTTGTTGTGACCCAAGAGCCAGTCAACCATGTAGCCGCCGTAAGAGGCTCCCGCCGCGCCGATGTTGTTGCGATCCACGTTGTACTTCGAGAGCACCGTGGCGACGCCGTTCATGATGTCGTCCACGACCTTGCCGCCCCAGTCGCCGGAAATCTCGTTGACGAAGCGCTGACCGTAGCCGGTCGAGCCGCGCGGGTTCGGCAGGAAGACCGCGTAGCCTTGCGAGACGTAAATCTGCGGATTCCAACGATAGCTCCAGGCGTCGTTCCAAGCGCCCTGCGGTCCGCCGTGGATGAGGACGACGAGCGGGACTTTCGCGCCGCTCTCGGCGTAGTTCATCGGCTTGAAGAACCAGCCCGACACGCGCGCGCCCGCGCCGCCCGTCCACGTCAGCTCTTCGGGCGCGGGCAGGTAGAAACCCGACAGGAAAGAATCGTTCTCCTTCGTCAGCCGCGTCGCGCCGCTCGCCGCGCCGCCCGCGACGCTCGTCGGCGAAGAGAGGCGCGCGGCGTAGATGTCGGTCGGCATCGTCGCGGAAGAGCGCGAGAAGACGAGCGTCTGCCCGTCGCGCGAGATTTGCAGCTCGTCGTTGTCGCCTTCGAGGAGCTTCGACGCGCGACCGTCGGCGAGCGAGACGACATAGACGGGCGCGCGACCGCGCTCGCCCGAAGTGAAGTAGATGTAGCGACCGTCCGCGGAGAAGATAAGGCTGTCAACGTAGTTGTCGAAGTTCGCGAGCAGCTCGCGCGAGCGGTTCTGTTGGCGGTCGTAGAGCATCAAGCGCCAGCGGTCGCTCTCGAAGCCGGGCGTGAGTTGCGAGCGGTAGGCGATGTAGCGACCGTCGGGCGAATACTGCGGCGACTGATCCGAGCCGCGGTTGTCGCCCGTGATCCGGTTCGCCGCGCCGCCCGCGACCGGCTCGACGAAGATGTCGTTGTTCGTCGAGACCGCGCCCTCCTTGTCCGTGTTGCTCGAATAGGCGAGCTCGCGCGAGTCGGGCGAGAAGGCGTAGTCGGTGGGGCCGCCCAGACTGAACGGCGGCGCGTCGTGGTTGCCGGGCGTCATGTCGCGTGCCGCGCCGCCGTCCGTCGAGACGACGAAGACGTGCGTGCGCTTGTTGTCCTTCCAGGCAGTCCAGTGGCGGTAGAGCAAGCCGCCCTCGACGACGTGCGCCTTGACCTTGTTCGCCTCCGCCGCCTCGTCGCGCTGCTTGTTGCAAGAATCATCGGCGCAGTCCGGGTAAACGTCCGAGACGAACGCGAGCCAGCGACCGTCGGGCGAAACGACCTCGTCGCTCGCGCCCGTCGAGATGTTCGTCACCTGCCGGTCGCGCCCGCCCTGCACGTCGAGCGCGTGAATCTGCCCGCCCGTCACGTAGTAGATCGTCCGCCCGTCGGGCGACCAGCGGGGCGTCGTTGACGAAGACGCGGCGCGCGTCAGTTGTCGCGGCGTGCCGCCGTCAACCGAGACCAAATAGAGCTGCGTGCGGTTGCGGTTCGCGTCCAGGTCGGGCACGGCGATCTGGTAGGCGACGAAGCGACCGTCGGGCGAGAGCTGCGGGTCGCCGACGCGCTGCACTTTGAGCAGGTCGCTGATCGTCAAAGGCTGCCTGCCCGCCTGAGCCGACGCGCCGACCGACGCGCAGACGACGGCGGCGAGTGCGAAGAGAGAATTGATCGAACGTCTCATGGGATTCTCCTCGACGGTTGCGTTGAATTGTTGCTGGGAGATGCTATTGCGCGACGAATTTATCACAGAACGAATCGCGAGACTAAACCGCGCCCGGTAGCGTTTGCCCGGCGCGCGTGAATTTGATAGAACCGCGGCGCGCGTTTCGTCGTTCACAGTGCAGAGGAAGGGAAAGACTAATGAAGCTGAAAATATTTGTCGCCGTGCTCGCCGTCGCCCTCGCGTGGTTCGCGGGGCGCCACTACTACCGCACGGGGCACGTCATCGGCGGCGACGCGCAGACGCTCGCCGAGAGCATCACGGCGGGCGAGCAGGTGGTCAACGACGCGCAGACGCTCTCGCCGGGCGCGCGCGTCGAGGTCTCCGGCATCAACGGTCCCGTCGAGATCGCGACCACCGACTCCCAGACCGCGGAGGTTCACGTCGAGAACAACGTGAGCGACGCGCGCGATCTCGAAAACCATAAGATCACGGTTGACCGCGCGGCGGATCACATCACGGTGCGCGCGGAGAACCGCGGCGGCGGCTTCGGGGGCTTCATGCGCTGGCTCACGGGGCGCGGCGGCGGCAACCACGGCGCGACGCAGCGCGTGGTGCTCAAAGTGCCGCGCCAGGTGACCGTCGCCGTGCGCGGCGTCAACGGCGAGGTGAAAGTGGGCGAGGTCGAGGGCGCGGTGCGCGTCGCCGGGATTAACGGCGCGGTGACGGTCGGGCGCGCGGCTGGTCGCGCCGAAGTCGCGGGCGTCAACGGCAACGTGACGTTCGCCATGTCGCGCCTCGCGGACGACGGCGTGCGCGTCTCCGGCGTGAACGGCAACATCGAATTGAAGCTCGCCACGGACGTGAACGCCGACCTGAACGTCGGCGGATTGAGCGGCGGCGTGACCTACGATCTCAAGAACGTGACGGTGGAGGACGGGGGCGATAACCGATCCAGGTTCAACGCGCGCATCGGCGCGGGCGGCGCGCCCATCAGGATCAACGGCGTCCACGGCGACGTTCACCTCGCGTACATCTGACGGCGCGGCGGCGCGCGCGAAGGCAGAGAGCGAGCGCGTCGAAAAAATCTCTGACAGAAGAGCCGACCCGAAACTTCCCTCTGTCCCTCCAAAGCGAACGGCTCGGAGAGTACACGCTCTCCGAGCCGTCTTCCCGTCTGGCAGCCAGCTTAACTCTTCAGTCGCCAGCCCTCAGCCGGGGTATCCAGCGCGGCACCTCGCGGCAGTAGCGCTCGTATGAGTCGCCGAACTTGCGCCTGAGCGTCGGCTCCTCGTAGAGCAGCACGAAGAGGTTGAAGCCGAAGACGACCGCGACCGCGTACCAGAGGAGCGCGAGCGAAGCGAAGAGCAGCGACTCGCCCAGGAGGATCGCCGCGACGCCGACGTACATCGGGTTGCGGACGTGGCGGTAAAGACCGCGAGCCACGAGTTCCTTCGGCGGAGCAATCGGCGCTGGCGAGCCGCGACCGTGCGTCGCGAAGTCCCACGCGCACCAGAAATAGACGCACGCGCCGAAGATGATCGGCAAAAGTCCGACGAGGTGCGCCGCGTCCGCGTGCACCTGCGCGCGCGGCGCGACGAGCCAGCGCGGCGCGTAGATCGTGACGGTCGCGGGGACGACGAGCGTGAAGATGAGCGTCTTGAGTAAGTTCATCGCGTGCCACCTTTTCTCAAACACTGACCGCTTGTTTGGAAATTCGTGCGCCCGGCTTGATCTGCCTTAGCGTCTTTGCGCCTTTGCGTGAGGAGGTTTCTCGCAAAGGCGCAGAGACGCGAAGAGGGAAGTCGAGCCGTTTCGCAAACCGACTCGAAAATGATCGGGGCGACGCTCGCGTGAACGTCGCCCTTCGATCTTCGTTCGCTAGAGCGCCTCTTCGTCCTTCGCGTCGAGCTGCGTGAGCTTCTGCTGCCTGAGCGCCGCCGCGCCGAGCAGCCCGCCCATGCCCATGGACTCGACCGCCGACGACGGGACGAGCATCAGCGCGCCCTTCTCCTTCAAGCCCTCGTAGAGCATGTTCATCGCGCGCAGGTGCAGCGCCGTCGGGTTGCCCTCGTAGGATTTCGCCGCCGTCTCGAACATGTGCGCGATCTCGACCTCCGCCTCGCCCAGGATGATGCGCGCCTGCTTCTCGCGCGACGCCTGCGCCTCGCGCGACATCGCGTCCTGCAAGGAGTCGGGGATGATCACGTCGCGCATCTCGACCGACTGGACGGTGACGCCCCACGGGTTCGAGCGCTGATCGATCAACTGCTGCAACTCGTCCTCGATCCGCTCGCGACCGCGCAGCAGCTCCGAGAGCGACGTGCGACCGATGATGTCTCGGAGCGCCGTCTGCGCCGCCCAGCTCACCGCCTGCGGGTAGTCCTGCACTTCGAGCGCCGCCTTCTCCGCGTCGTACACCATCCAGAAGAGCACGGCGTCCACGTTCACCGGCACGGTGTCGGAAGTCAAGGTCTGCTCCGCCGCGAAGCTCGTCGTGATGATGCGCTGATCGACGTAAGCCGACACGGAGTCGATCAGCGGCACGATCCAGAACAAGCCCGGTCCGCGCAAGCCGACGTACTTGCCGAGCCGCAGCACGACGGCCTTCTCCCACTGCTTCGCCACCTTCGGCGACTGCGCGAGCAGGATGCCGAGCAGGATGCCGACGATTGCGCCGAGCGGGTTCGCCGTCACGACGGTCGCCGCGACGCCGAGCCCCGCCGGGACGAGCAGCGCGAGCGCCGACACGACGTTCGCGCGCGGCGGGTTCGCGGGTAAATTCCTCTTCGCCTGAATCAACTCCAAACCGTTAGGCATAACTTCTTCACGCTCCTTCTTCGACAACGTCCCGCAGGTGCTCCAGCACCTCCGCGGGGGAAAAGCCGAGCGCGTGCGCGTCGGCTAAGAAACGCTCCGCCAAGCCCCTCAGTTTTCGCTCGCGCTCGGACGCGCCCCTGCGCCCTCCGCCGGTCGCGCCCGCGCCTTGCGGCACGTCGCTCGTCCGCACGAACGTGCCCACCCCGCGCCGCGTCTCAAGGACGCCCGCGCGCTCAAGCTCCGCGTACACCCGCGCCACCGTGTTCGCGTTGATGCGCAGGTCAACGGCGAGCTGGCGCACGGTCGGGAGCCGATCGCCCACCGCGAGCCGCCCCGTCACGATGGCGAAGCGGATGGCGCGCTCGAGCTGCGCGTAGAGCGGCGTCGGGTGCCGCGCGTCGATGTTGAAGGGCTGCGCCATATTCACCATTGTACTACGACAATAGTACAACAAAAGTTCCGGCGCGGGGAGGGGAAATTTTTGGCGTCGGGGCGGGCGATTCTGATCCGTTGAGAGGCCTACCGCTCGCGGCGCGTGAGCGCGTCGCGGGCGGAGAGGACTGCGCGGAGGGCTTCGTCGGTCGTCGCGGCGAGCGCGGTGAGGTGTCCCATCTTGCGACCGGCGCGCGCCGTTCGCTTGCCGTAGAGGTGTAGCTTGACGCGGGGATCACGGAGCGCGGCGCGCCAGTCGGGCTCGCCCGCGTGCCAGAGGTCGCCCAACAGATTCGCCATCGCGGCGGGACGAGTCTGCCCGGTCGAGCCGAGCGGGAGGCCGCAGAGCGCGCGCACCTGCTGCTCGAACTGGCTCGTGGCGCAGGCTTCGATGGTGAGATGCCCGGAGTTGTGCGGGCGCGGCGCGAGCTCGTTGACGAAAAGTTTCCCGTCCGAGGTCAGGAACAGCTCGACGCAGAGGACGCCGACGTAATCGAGTTCGGCGAGCAGCTCGCGCGCGATCTCGTCCGCCTCGCGCGCGACCCGTTCGGGAACGCCCGCGGGCGCGACGGTGTGGTCGAGTATGTGGCGCGCGTGCGTGTTCGCGCAGACGCCGAAGGACGCGATCTCGCCGTCTGCCCCGCGCGCGGCGACGACCGACAGCTCGCGCTCGAAGGCGACGAAGGCTTCGAGGATGCCCTCGCGCCCGGCGAGCGCGTCGAAGGCGGCGTCCGCTTCGTCGGCGTTTTCAATCGTGCGCTGACCCTTGCCGTCGTAGCCGAAGTCCGCGGTCTTCAAGACGGCGGGCGCGCCCGTCTCCGAGAGCGCGGCTTGCAGGTCTTCGCGCGTGACGACGCGGCGGAAGCGCGTGACGGGGAAGCCGTGCGCCGAGAGGAAAGTCTTTTCGCGGAGGCGGTGCTGCGTCGTGTGCAGCACTGCGCCGCGCGGGCGCACGGGGACGATCTCCGCCACCGCCTCGGCGGTCGCCGACGGCACGTTCTCGAACTCGAAGGTGACCGCCGAGACGCCGCGCGCGAACTCGCGCACCGCGTCCAGGTCTTCGTAAGCGGCGGAGAACTCTTTATCCGCAACTTGTCCGGTCGGCGTGTCGCGGTCGGGCGAGAAGGTGTGGACGCTGTAGCCCATGCGGCGGGCGGCGAGCGCGAACATGCGACCGAGCTGACCGCTGCCGAGCACGCCGAGCGTCGCGCCGGGCAAGACGGGGAGTGTGGGGTGATGAGTGATGAGTGATGAGGAAGAACTATTGACGCGAGGCGATGAATGATCAAGCGGAGACGGCTTTCCCTTCAACGCGTCACTCATCGTTGTAGGCTCCGCGTTCTCTTTCATCCTTGCCCTTCGATTTTCGCCCCGCGCACTTGTCGCTCCTGCTCGCGGCGGAAGTCTCGCAAGGCGGCGCGCAAGCGTTCGTCTTCGTTGGCGAGGATGGCGACGGCGAGCAGCGCGGCGTTGGTCGCGCCCGCCTGCCCGATGGCGAGCGTGCCGACGGGGACTCCGGCGGGCATCTGGACGATGGAGAGGAGCGAGTCTAAGCCCTTGAGCGCGCGGCTCTCGACGGGGACGCCGAGCACGGGCACGGTCGTCTGCGCGGCGACCATGCCGGGCAAATGAGCCGCCCCGCCCGCGCCCGCGATGATGACTTTGAGCCCGCGCGACTCGGCTTGCGCGGCGAACTCCGCCATCCAACGGGGCGTGCGGTGCGCCGAGACGACGCGGCACTCGTGCGGGACGCGAAAGCGCGTGAGCACCTCGTCGGCGTGGCGCATCGTCTCCCAGTCGGACTTGCTGCCCATGATGACGGCGACGAGCGGCGCTCGCGCTTCGTCGTCCGGCGGATGCGCTCGATTCTTTATGTCGTCTGGCATAGCCCTAACGCGCCTCCGGGCTGCTACCTTGCGCCTGCTCCGCCTGCCTTCCTTTGCCGAATTATCTCTGACAGAGAGGCGTTGAGTTCTGCCGCCGCCTTCCACTCGCCGACCGACCCGCGCTTGATTATCTTCAAAGCCCTGTCGTTAACAGCCTCCGCCTCGTTCAAACGATTCTCCTTGAGTAAAGCCAGCGTGAGGTCACTTAATGAGCTGAGTACGAAAGGATCGTCCGGGCTGTGAATCTTCTCGGCGTAGGCGATCTCCTGACGCGCCGCCTCCTCCGCTTCGTCGTCGCGCTGTTGGGCGACGTAAACATGCTCCAGATTCCAATAGCTGTAGTAAGCGCCGAGATTATCGCCGCACTTCTTGGAGTCGTTGAGGTTCGCCTCGAATTGCTTTAACGCCTCGGCATAGTCATGGCGGAGGTAAGCCTCCGTCCCCGCGTCCTCACGGTTGGAGTATTCCACCGAGCCGATGCAGTGAGGTCTGAATCTCTCTGTCAATCGCCATGCGAGAGCCGACACGGCGAGCGCGGCTACGAAAGGCGCGAGGGTGATAAGCCGTTGCTTCATGGCGACTCAAAGATACTTCTCGCGCAAGATTCCGACGTGGTGTAGCTCGTGCCCGGCGATGATGTGGGCGAGCGCGCGCACGGAGACGGGGGTGTCGTTCGCCGCGCCGCGTCGAGCCCACGCCTCTTCGTCGAGCGACGCGAAGAGCGAGAGGGTCGCGGCGCGGACGCTCTCGAACTCGTCGGCGAGATCGCGGATCGTGCGCGCGTCGAAGTTTCCGGCGGCGACGTAAGGGTCTTGATCGAAGCCGGGGAGCGGCGTCTCGTCGCCGCGCCCGAAGCGCAGGGCGCGGTAGGCGAAGACGCGCTCGCCGTCGCAGATGTGCCCGACGACCTCTTTGACGCTCCACTTGCCGGGCTCGTAGCGCGACGCGGCTTGCTCTTCCGTCAAGGAGCGCAGCAGGGCGAGCGTGTCCGCCGACTGCCGGCGCAGCGTCTCGACGATCCCGCCCGCGGGGACGAGCGAGACGTATTTCTCGTAGTAGGGCGCGTACTCGTCCGTGCCGGGTCGCGCGGGGGCTGTGGCTGACATGACTACTTTCTCCTCAGAAGAAAAGTTATGAACTAGGAGCGATGAACGATGAAGTGAAAACAACTTGCCTTCCGTTCATCGTTCATCGTTCCCAGTTCATCGTTCCCCTTCATTCCGTATTCGGGTTGACCTCGCTCTTCACCTCGTCGCTCTCGGCGCTCTGCGCGCCGGGGACGGGCGAGGCGAGCGGCTGCTCACTCGACAGCTTCTCGCCGGGGCTCTGCTCGACGCGCGGGTGCTGCGCCGTCGTCGCGCCGACCTCTTCCTGTTCGCGTTTGTCGTCCATCTCCTCGTCTCCCTTTGCCTGATGAAGATTGATCGTCCCGATCCGCGCGGCTCCCTCTCGCGCGTCGCGGCTCACTCCTGCGCGTGCGAGTAGCCGGGCTTGCCGTCGAAGTTGCAGAGGTTCTCGGTCTTGATGAAGTCGAGCCCGGCGTCGGAGAAGCGCGCGAGCAGGCTGGCGATCTGCGCGTGCGAGACGGTCGCGCCCTCGCCCGCCTCCGCCACGAAGCGGCAGCGCCAGTGATCGGAGCAGAAGGTTTCGGGGCTGCCGCCGGGATAGACCCGGACGCCGCGGTTGGCAATCGAAGAGAGCTTCAGCCCGTCGCCGTTCAACTTCTCGCACGCCTCGCCGAGCTGCCGCGGCTCGCCCGCGGTCCAGTCCACGTAAACGTCAACGCCGACCGTCTCCTTCTGCGAAGTCTCCGACGTGCGCGCCATGCGGCTCGCGAAAGAGCCCTCGTCGTCCGCGCCCGCCGACTGGTAACTGACGGGCTTCAAAGTCTCCGGCTTTTGTCCGACGCGCGCGACGACCGCGCCGGCGAACTCGCGCGTGCCGACCTTCTGCCGGCTCACGCCATCCTTATAAATGTCGTAGGTGTGCACGCCCTCTTCAATCGTGCGCAGCCAGGCGTTGTGCGCGCGCTCGGCGACGTCCGCCTGCCCGACGTGGACGAGCATCATCACCGCGCCCAAGAAAAGACCCGAAGGGTTCGCGAGGTTCTGACCCGCGCGGCGCGGGGCGCTCCCGTGAATCGCCTCGAACATGGCGATGTCCTCGCCGATGTTCGCCGAGCCCGCCAGACCGACCGAGCCCGCGATCTGCGCCGCGACGTCCGAGAGCACGTCGCCGTAGAGGTTCGGGAGGACGACGACGTCGAACGCTTCGGGCGTGTCGGAGAGTTTCGCCGCGCCGATGTCAACGATCCAGTGCTCGTTCTCGATGTCCGTGTACTCGGCGGCGATCTCGTCGAAGATTTTGTGGAAGAGCCCGTCCGTGATCTTCATGATGTTGTCCTTCGTGAAGCACGTGACCTTCTTCCGGTTGTTGCGCCGCGCGTACTCGAAGGCGTAGCGCACGATCTTCTCCGTGCCGGGGCGCGAGATCAGTTTCAGGCACTGCGTCACCTGTCCCGTCTGACGGTACTCGATGCCGCCGTACACGTCCTCCTCGTTCTCGCGCACGATGACGACGTCCATGCCGGGGTGCTTCGTCGCGACGAACGGCGCGTAGGCGACGCAGGGGCGGACGTTAGCGTAGAGACCGAAGGTTTTGCGGACGGTGACGTTCAGGCTCTTGAAGCCGCCGCCCTGCGGCGTCGTGATCGGCGCTTTCAGGAAGACTTTGGTGCGGCGCAGAGACTCGAACGCCGAAGGCTCGATGCCGGTCGGCGAGCCGCGCAGGAAGACCTTTTCGCCGATCTCGATCTCGTCGATCTTGAGTCGCGCGCCCGCGCCTTCGAGGATGCGCAGGGTCGCGTCCATGATCTCGGGTCCGATGCCGTCGCCGCGCGCGACGGTGATGGGGACGTTCTCTGCCATGACGTTGAGTCAGCCTCTCCCGGATGATTGATTTTAAGAAGACTGCTGTAGGGCGCATAGCTTACTACTTTCCCCGCGCGCCCGAAAGTTGCGAATGCTCGTGTCGCCCGCGCAAAGCCCGTTTCGCCTTCGCGCGAAATTTAGTATCATGGCGATCGGTACGATTCCCCCGGCTGTCGTAAAAAGGCTCTCTCGAACAACTCCTTTCCCGCCCGCCCCGGCGTCAGGGCTGCAGGGCAGGCTTGAGGGACTTCGGAAACTTGCGCCGCCGCGCGAACGCGCGCGCCGCGCCCCGACCGTGGGTCTCGCATGAACCAAAAGGTACGCTCGCAACTCTCGCGCTACGCCCTCGCCGTCACGACCGTGGCGGTCGCCGCCGCCTTGACCTACCTGTTGCTGCTCGCGGGCGTCCGCCTGCCCTTCGCGGTCTTCTACGGCGCCGTGATCGTCGGCGCGCGCTACGGCGGTCGGATGCCCGGCTTGCTCGCCGTCGCCCTCTCGGTCGCCGCCAGCTACTTCTTCGCCCCGCCCGGAAACGCGCCCGGCATCTTCGTCTTCGCCCTCGTCGCGCTCTTCATCTGGTATCTGACGCAGAAGCACAGACACGCCGGCGAGGAGTTGCGCCGCCGCGAGCGCGAGCTGACCGACTTCTTCGAGAACGCGACGGTCGGTCTGCACTGGGTCGGCGCCGACGGCGCGATCCTCTGGACGAACCGCGCCGAACTCGAAATGCTCGGCTACTCGCGCGACGAGTACATCGGTCACAACATCACGGAGTTCCACGCCGACCAGGAAGCGATCAACGACATCCTCGCGCGCCTCTCGCGCGGCGAGGAACTCGACGGCTACGAGGCGCGCCTGCGCTGCAAGGACGGCTCGATCCGCCACGTCGTGATCAACTCGAACGTCCTGTTCGACGGCGACCGCTTCGTCCACACGCGCTGCTTCACGCGCGACATCACGGAGAGCAAGCGCGCGCAGGAAGCCCTCGCTGCGCAGGCGGCGGCGCTGCGCGAGCAGTCCGAAGTCATCGAGCAGGCTTACGACGCGATCTTTTTGCGCGACCCGTCCAACTCGATCACGCTCTGGAACCGCGGGGCAGAGAGAACATACGGCTACGCGAAGGAAGAAGCCCTGGGTCGCAACCCGCACGAGTTGTTAAAGACCGTCACGCCCGTCCCGCTCGCCGACATCTACGAGAGCCTGCGCGGCACCGGCTACTGGGAGGGCGAGCTCAGACATACCTGCAAGGACGGCAGGCAGATCGTCGTCGAGACGCGCTGGGCGACCGTCAGGGACGAGCGCGGCGAGACCACGTCGATCCTGGAGATCGTGCGCGACGTGACGGAGCGCAAGCGCGAGGAGGAGACGCGCCGCCTGCTCTCGGCGATAGTCGAGTCTTCGGACGACGCCATCATGAGCGCCGATCTCGACTTCCGAGTCGCCTCGTGGAACGCGAGCGCGGAGCGGATGTTCGGCTACACGGCGGAAGAGGTGACGGGGCGCGAGGCGACGATCATCTCTCCGCCGGAGCACGCGGCGGAGGCGCGCGAGCGCTTCGAGCGCTTCAAGATCGATCCCGCGCCGCAGCACTTCGAGACCGTGCGCCGCGCCAAAGACGGGCGGCTCGTCGAGGTGTTGATGACACTCTCGCCGCTCACGGACGAGCGCGGGGGACTCGTCGGCGCCTCGGCGGTCGCGCGCGACATCAGCGAGCGCAAGCGCGCGGCAGCCGCGCTGCGCGAGCAGTCGGAGGTGATCGAGCAGGCTTACGACGCGATCTTCCTGCGCGATCCGTCGAACGCGATCACGCTCTGGAACAAGGGCGCGGAGCGCACCTACGGCTACACGCAGGAGGAGGCACGCGGGCGCAACCCGCACGAGCTTCTGCAGACGGTCACGCCCGTCCCGCTCGAAGAGATTTACGCTGACCTGCGCGGCACCGGCTACTGGGAGGGCGAGCTGACGCACACGCGCAAGGACGGCGGGAAGATCGTCGTCGAGACCCGCTGGGCGACCGTGCGCGACGAGCGCGGCGAGACCACGTCGATCCTGGAGATCGTCCGCGACGTGACCGAGCGCAAACGCGCCGAGGAGGAGCTGCGCGAGCAGGCGGAGATCATCGAGACGGTCAACCGCGTCGGTCAGTCGCTCGCCGGCGAGTTAGACCTGCACAAGCTCGTCCAGACCGTCACCGACGCCGCGACCGACGTCTCCGGCGCGCAGTTCGGCTCCTTCTTCTACAACGTGCTCGACGAGGCGGGCGAGAGCTACATGCTCTACACCTTGTCCGGCGTCCCGCGCTCGGCGTTCGCGCACTTCCCGATGCCGCGTAACACCGACATCTTCGCGCCGACCTTCAAGGGCGAGGGCACGGTGCTCATCCCGGACGTGAAGAAAGACCCGCGCTACGGCAAGAACTCGCCCTACTACGGGATGCCGGAAGGGCACCTCCCCGTCACGAGCTACCTCGCCGTGCCCGTCGTCTCGCGCACGGGCGAAGTTTACGGCGGGCTCTTCTTCGGTCACCCGGAGGTCGGCGTCTTCGGCGAGCGCGACGCGCGCATCGTCGAGGGGCTCGCGGCGCAGGCGGCGGTCGCGATGGACAACGCGCGGCTCTTCGACGCCGTGCAGCGCGAGCGCGCCAAGGCGGAGGCGAGCGAGCGCCACTACCGCTTCCTCGCCGAGTCCATCCCGCAGATCGTCTGGACGGCGGACGCCGACGGCGGCGCCGACTACTTCAACCAGCGCTGGTACGACTACACGGGCTTGCCGCGCGAAAACCCCGACGGCTACAGCGCGCACGACGTCGTCCACCCCGAAGACCTGCCGCGCGTGCTGGCGGCGTGGCGTCAGGCGTTCGACTCCGGCGGTCGCTTCGACGCGGAGCTGCGCCTGCGTCGCGGCTCGGACGGGAGCTACCGCTGGCACCTCGCGCGATCCGTCGCGCTGCGCGACAAGTCGGGCAAGATCGCCAAGTGGTTCGGCACGAGCACCGACATTGACGACCGCAAGCGCGCGGAGGAGTCGCAGGCGTTCCTCGCCGAAGCGAGCGAAGTCTTGGTCTCGTCGCTCGACTACGAGGCGACTCTGAAGCGCATCGCCAGCCTCGTCGTGCCGCGTCTCGCCGACTGGTGCTCGGTTGACGTGCTCACCGAGGATCGCACGCTGCGCCGCGTCGCCGTCACGCACCAAGACCCGGCGAAGATCGAGTACGCGCTGGAGCTCGAGCGCCGCTACCCGCAGAACATGAGCGACCGGCAGGGCGTCCCCGCGGTCGTCCGCACGGGCGCGCCGGAGCTCTACCCGAACATCCCCGACGAGATGCTCGCGCTCGTCGCGCGCGACGCCGAGCAGCTGCGGATCATGCGCGAGCTGGGCTTGCACTCGGCGATGATCGTGCCGCTCCTCGCGCACCGCGCCGCGCTCGCCGTCGAGAACGCGCGGCTCTACCGCGAGGCGCAGGAGGTCAACCGCCTGAAGGACGAGTTCCTCGCCACGCTCTCGCACGAGCTGAGGACGCCGCTCACCGCCGTCCTCGGCTGGACGCGCCTGCTCGGCACGGGGCAGCTCGACGCCGAGACCCAAGCGCGCGCCCTGGAGACCATCGAGCGCAACGCGCAGGCGCAGGTGCAACTGATTGACGACATCCTCGACGTCTCGCGCATCATCCGCGGCAAGCTCCGCCTGAACGTGCGACCCGTGGAGCTCGCGCCCGTCATCGAGTCGGCGGTGGACTCGGTGCGACCCGCGGCCGAGGCGAAGGGCGTGCGCCTGCAAGTCGTCCTCGATCCGCGCACGGGCCCCGTCTCGGGCGATCCCGACCGGCTGCAGCAGATCGTCTGGAATCTCCTCTCGAACGCGATCAAGTTCACGCCGCGCGGCGGGCGCGCGCAGGTTCTGCTCTCGCGCGCGAACTCGCACGTCGAGATCGTCGTCAGCGACACGGGGCAGGGCATCGCGCCGGAGTTCCTGCCCTACGTCTTCGACCGCTTCCGCCAAGCCGACCCGACGACGACGCGGGTGCACGGCGGTCTGGGCTTGGGGCTCGCCATCGTGCGCCACCTCGTCGAGCTGCACGGCGGGACGGTGAAAGCCGAGAGCGAGGGGGCGGCGCGCGGCGCGACCTTCCGCATCACGCTGCCGCTGCTCGCCGCGCTGCCGTCGCAGATCGAGCCCGCCGCCGAGACGGCGCGCGACGCGCCCGCGCCCGAAGAGGCGGGTCGCCTCGCCGGGCTCGACTGCCAGCCGGAGATCGAAGGCTTGCGCGTGCTCGTCGTCGAGGACGACGCGGACTCGCGCGAGCTGCTGGTCGCGGTCTTGGAGCAGTGCGGGGCGGACGTGGTGGCGGTGGCGAGCGCGCCCGAAGCGATGCGCTCGCTCGCGGACTGGCGACCCGACGTGCTCGTCTCCGACATCGAGATGCCCGGCGAGGACGGCTACTCGCTCATCCGCCGCCTGCGCGCGCTGCCCGCCGAGCGCGGCGGCGACACGCCCGCGGCGGCGCTCACGGCTTACGCCCGCGCCGAAGATCGTATGCGCGCCCTGCTCGCCGGGTTCCAGATTCACGTGCCCAAACCCGTCGAGCCCGCCGAACTCGTCACCGTCGTGGCGAGCCTCGCGGGGCGCGCGAAAGTCAAAAGTTAAAAGTTCCAAGCTCCGAGTCCGAAAGTCAGAAGGCAGAAGGGACGGTTCAATGCCGCCTCTCTTCTGCCTTCTGACTTTCGGACTCGGAGCTTGGAACTGAGTCTCAGTGCCCGACGGTCGCGCCGACGGCGCGCGAGCGCGCGACGGGTCGCCGCTCGTGCTTCGAGCAGGCGCGGGCGAGCGCCTCGTCCACGCGCGGCTCGACGTTGCACTCGGGCTGGCGGCAGACGGCGGCGAGCTCCGAGACGACGAGGTAGCGCGCGCGCTCCATCATCCGCTGCTCGCGGAATGAGAGCGGCTTCTGGCGGCTGAGGAAGGTCAGGTGCTTCAAGACTTCGGCGACGGCGAAGATGTCGCCCGTCCGCATCCGGTCGGAGAACTCCTTGAAGCGATCCTTCCAGTCGCCGGGCGCGGCGACGAAGTCGTCCGAGAGTGCGCGCAGGAGCAGCTCGCACTCGCCCGAAGAGATCGGCGAGCGCAAGCCGACTTCGCCCGCGTTGGCGACCGGTACTAAGACGACCGAGTTGGTGGCGGCGAGGCGGAGAGTGTAGAAGGGGAGCGTGTTCGTTCCGATCTGTTTCCGCTCGATCTGTTCGATGGTTCCGATTCCGTGGTTGGGGTAAACGACTTTCTGACCGATCTTAAAACCCACAACTCACCTCCTAACGAAGGGGGGACTGACTGACCGAAAGACCGACCTTGCGCGGGCGCGCTTTGCGAACTGGTGTAGGTTGAACCTCTGACTTCGGACTGAGGACGGAACTGAGCTGAACCGAAACCCTTTCGAGTCCGCGGCGGACTTTGAGGGGCACTGTCGGGGCACCGACCTGACTGATGTCGAAAGTGTAACAACGCCGTAGCGGGAGCGTCAAGGCGGAAGAGAACGACGAACGATGAACGCGGAACGATGAAGTGAAAACCGATTGCCTTTCGTTCATCGTTCCGCGTTCATACTTCATCGTTCTCTTCCGCCGGTAGCTCCACCGTGAAGATCGAGCCCTCGCCCGGCGTGGAGGCGACGCGCACCTCGCCGCCGTGGGCGCGCGCGAGGTGCTTGACGATGGCGAGCCCCAAGCCCGTCCCGCCGAGCGCGCGCGAGCGCGCCTTGTCCACGCGGTAGAAGCGCTCGAAGATGCGCGGCAGGTGTTCGGGCGCGACGCCTTCGCCCGTGTCCGCGACCCTAACGTGGTCGCGCACGCCCGCGCGCTCGTGCGAGACGCGCACCTCGCCGCCTTCGCGGTTGAACTTCACGGCGTTGTCCGAGAGGTTCGTCAACATCTGTTCGAGCCGCCGCGCGTCGGCGTACACGGTCGCGCCTTCGGCGACCTCGTCGTGGAGCGCGACGCCCCGCTCCGCCGCGCCCGCCGCGAGCGAGGCGAGGACGTCCTCGACGAGCGGGCGCAAAGCGACGAGCTGCGGCTCGACGGAGACGCGCCCCGCCTCGATCGCCGACAGCTCCAGGATGTCGCGCCGGGAAGTCCGTCGAAGCTGCGCGGCTTCTCCATGTCACAGAATTTTTCTTACAACGGGTTTACCTACACGTATCACCTGTCAACTTCAGACTTGGTAAATACGCCGTCTTGGAATCCGCTGAAGGATGAGCCGCCTGTGTCCTTGCGTAAGGCGCTAGAGGTCGCAGCCGTGAATCTAAATCGCTTCGTCAAGGATGCGGACGGCTGGGACGTAGGCCACATAGATTTGAAGCAAATGGACACGGAGAAGTGGATTTATGAAATTGCCTTCGAGTGTATGTATAAGGAGTGCATCAGAAAAACAGGTTCTAATTTCACAATCTTGGTGAAAATGGATGGCTCGGTAGTCGAGCCCGAGATTACGCCGTATCGGCAGCCCGATAAATAATATGTAGGGCGAAACCTAACAACGGCATGCACCCGACCGCCGACACGCTGCTTGTCATGTAGCTCAATCTTGCGGGGCGGCGGGTGATGCCGGGCGCTAGACAGCATCTGGTTGAACCAGAAATCTCAGTCTTGACTCTCCGCCAGGTTTAGCATAGAAGCAGATGTCTTTGTCGGTATTCTTTTAGGAGGTGTAATCATGCATCTAGTTGTTGGCGCAACTGGTTTACTAGGAAGCGAAATCTGCCGCTTACTTGCTGCCGATGGTAAACCTGCCAGCGCTCTCGTGAGAGCGACATCGGATCAAAGTAAAGTGGCACAACTGGAAAGTCTTAATGTTGAAATCGCACGAGGTGATCTCAAGCACCGTCCCTCCCTTGACGCTGCCTGCCGGGGAGTGAGTGTTGTTATCTCGACCGCCTCTTCTACGCTCTCCAGACAGGAAGGCGACTCTATCCAGACGGTTGATCTCGAGGGCCAGTTGAACCTGATTGATGCAGCCAAAGCGGCTAACGTCAGTCGCTTCGTGCTGATCTCTTTCCCTCAAGTTGATGTTGAATTTCCCCTCCAAGATGCTAAGCGCGCGGTGGAAAACCACCTGAAAAATAGCGGACTCACCTACACCATCTTGCAGCCGACATTCTTCATGGAGGTGTGGCTAAGTCCAGCTTTAGGCTTTGACGCAGCCAATGCTAAGGCGCAGATTTACGGGTCGGGAGAGAGCAAGATCAGTTGGATTTCTTATAAAGACGTGGCGAAGTTTGCCATAGCCACAGCAGACAATTCCGTAGCTCGTAATGCTGTGATTAAGTTAGGGGGACCTGAGGCGTTGAGTCCTTTAGAAGTGGTGCAGGTCTTCGAAAAACTGAAGGGGCGGAAGTTCGATATACAGCACGTACCAGAGGAAGCGCTCAGAGAGCAGAGA
>JAIVGV010000288.1 GCA_020201365.1 Acidobacteriota bacterium | reverse complement strand
CTGTTCGCGCGCGACGCTTCGCTGTTCGCGCGCGACGCCTCGCCGAGCGCAACAATCTCGCGCTCGTGAATCTCCGCGATGGCGAGCAGCGCGGTCACGCTTTCAGCCGTGCGCTCAACCTTCTCCGAGAGCTTGCCCACGGTCGCAGACAACTGAGCCTGCGAGTCGAGCAGGAATTGGATCGCGCGTTCCATCTCTTCGCCAGTCATTCTTAAGCCTCCATCACAAAGCCGCGCGGCGTCGGCTGAACGAATCTTACAACATTTTAGCCCGCGGTCGCGCAGACGCGCGGGCGGTCGGTGAAGGGCGCGGCGCGCTCGTAGGCGTCGGCGAGGCGGAGCATCGTCGCCTCGTCCCAGTGGCGCGCGAGCAGTTGCATCCCGACGGGCAAGCCTTCGCGCGAGAGTCCGACGGGGACGCTCACGCCCGGAATCCCCGCGAGGTTCGCCGTCACCGTGTAGATGTCGTTGAGGTACATGGCGAGCGGGTCGTCGGTCTTCTCGCCGAGGCGGAACGCCGTGGTCGGCGAGGTCGGCGTGATGATCGCGTCGCAAGACTCGAACGCCTTGGCGAAGTCGGCTTTGATGAGCGAGCGCACCTGCTGGGCTTTCAAATAGTATGCGTCGTAGTAGCCGGAAGAGAGCACGTAGGTGCCGAGCATGACGCGGCGCTTGACCTCCGCGCCGAAGCCCTCCTCGCGCGTGCGGCGGTACATCGAGCGCAGCTCCGGCGCTTCCTCCGCGCGGAAGCCGTAGCGCACGCCGTCGTAGCGCGCGAGGTTCGAAGAAGCCTCCGCGGTCGCGATGATGTAATAGACCGCGATCGCGTAGCGCGCGTGCGGCAGCTCGACGTCAACTACTTCGGCGCCGAGGTCGCGGAAGACTTCAATCGCCCGCTCTACGACTGCGCGCACCTCCGCGTCCAAACCCTCGCCGAAGAGCGCGCGCGGGACGCCGAGGCGCGCGCCTTTGACGTCGCCCGTCAAATGCGCGGCGTAGTCGGGCACTTCAACGTCCGCGGTCGTCGCGTCCGCGGGGTCGCGACCTGAGATGACTTGAAGGACGGTCGCGGCGTCGCGCGCCGAGAGCGTGAACGTGCCGATCTGATCGAGCGACGAGCCGAAGGCGACGAGCCCGTAGCGGGAGACGCGCCCGTAGGTCGGCTTGAGGCCCACGACGCCGCACAGCGCCGCGGGCTGGCGCACGCTGCCGCCCGTGTCCGACCCCAACGCGACCGGCACGACGCGCGCCGCGACCGCGACCGCCGAGCCGCCCGACGAGCCGCCGGGCACGCGCTCCGTGTCCCAAGGGTTCCTGACCGCGCCGAACGCGGAATTCTCGTTCGACGATCCCATCGCGAACTCGTCGCAGTTGGTCTTACCCGTCACGACCGCGCCCGCAGCAATCAACCTCTCGGCGGCGGTCGCCGTGTACGGCGGCTCGTAGTCGCCGAGGATGCGCGAGCCGCACGAGGTCTGCAAACCCTTCACGCAGATGTTGTCCTTGACGGCGACCGGCACGCCGGCGAGCGCGCCGCCCCTGACTTCCGCCGCGCGCGCCGCCGCGCCCTCGCGATCGATTTCGAGGAACGCGTTGAGCGTCCCGTTCAAACGCCCCGCCGCGTCGAGCGAAGCCGTCACAACCTCGCGCGCCGTCGTCTCGCCCGACGCGAGGCGCGCGCGCAGAGTCTCGATGGTGTTGTCAGACATAGAATTCAGAGATCGGAATGCAGAAGCTCTTCTTCTCACTCCTGAATTCTGCATTCCGTATTCCGCTCTTCCTCACAAAACTTTCGGCACGCGGAAATGACCGTGCGCGGGGTCGGGCGCTTCTTCGAGCGCGAGCTGCTGGCCGAGCGACGGGCGCACGGCGTCCTCGCGCGAGCTGTCGGAGCGCCCGCCCTCGCCGGTGAGCCCGCCGGTGGCTGGCTCGACGCGGCTCGTGTCGAGCTCCTTCAACTGCTCGACGTACTCGACAATCGCCGCCATCTGCGGCGCGAGCACGCGCAGCTCCTCGTCCGACAGCTCCATGTGCGCGAGCTGCGCGATCTTCTTGACGTCTTCTTCGGTGATCGGCATGGTGCAGTTTTCGGTTTTGAGTTCTCGGTCTTCAGCCGATCCGGTTTCGCGCTTCAACCTTCCGGCTGAAAACCGAAAACTGAAAACTATTTCTTCCTCTCCTGCGCGTCCAGGTAGCTCCCGGCGGCGAGGAGGAAGCGGCGGCGCAGGTCTTCGTCCTTGATCGCGGCGGCGGCGTCGTTCAAAGCGCGGGCGTGCGCGAGGGCGCGTCGCGCGCGCTTGTCTTCGTCGTGCCCGGTCTCGCGCAGGCGGGCGCGCTCCTCGCGCACCGTCTTGGGATCGACGCGGAACTCGATGTAGGTGACCAGCGCGTGACCGAGCGTCGAGTTCAGGCGGAAGACGTACTGGTTGGCGACCGCTTCGAGCTGCTTCTGCCAAGCCGTGTCGGGCACGGCGACGACGAGCATCTTGCGGTGCAGGCGGAACGGGACGGCTTGACCGCGCAACTGCTCGCCCGCCACGCGGCGCCACGCGACGAAGGCCGCCGCCTCGGCGACTTCCTCCGAGTCGCCCGCGGCTTTCAGCAGGTTCGGCAGCGCGCGTATGAGATCGTCCATCTCTCGAATGCGGAATGCGTATTTCGGATTGCGGATTCACGGAGCTCGGATCGTAGAATGCGGGCGTTAGGTTGAAGGCAGAACGGCAAGAACGAAGAGCCGTCTTTCAATCCGCATTCCGCAATCCGAATTCCGCAATCGAACGGAGTGTAATGGAAAACGAGCGCGCGTCTCAAGCTGATGATCCTGCGCCGTGGGGCGAGGGGGTGTCGTTGCCGCGTCTGGTGTTGGCGTCTTCGAGTCCGCGGCGCGCGGAGATTCTGCGCGCGGTCGGGTGGGAGTTCGAGGCGGTGGCGGCGGACGTTGACGAGTCGCCCGGCGAGGGAGAGTCGGCGCGCGAGTACGTCGAGCGCCTCGCGCGCGAGAAGGCGGAGGCTGTGGCGGGCGCGCGGCTCTTCGGTCTCGTACTCGGCGCGGACACGACGGTCGTCGCGGACGGCGGAATCTTAGCCAAGCCCGAAGACGACGAGGACGCGCGGCGGATGCTGCGCGCCTTGCGCGGTCGCTGGCACGAGGTCTTGACGGGCGTCGCGCTCGTGCGCGCGGAGGAATCTCGCGTGGTGGTCGCGCACGAGCGCACGCGCGTGAAGTTTGCGGAGATGTCGGACGCGGAGGTGGATTGGTACGTGGCGACGGGCGAGCCGCGCGACAAGGCGGGCGCGTATGCCGTGCAGGGGCGCGCCGCGCTCTTCATCGAAGCTGTCGAAGGCGACTACTGGAACGTCGTCGGTCTGCCCGTGCGGCTCGTGTACGAGCTGGCGAAGAAGTTTTGACGGTGCGAAAGGCGAAAACGATGAAGTAGGAACGATGAGCTGCAAGACGGCTTGCCTTCAGTTCATCGTTCACCGTCCCTACTTCCTCGTTTGTCCTGTCCCCTAAAAATCGAAGAGGCTGCTTCAAACTCGAAGCAGCCTCTTTCTCCGTCGCTAAATTTTCCGGCTCGTCACTGCTGCGCGCCGAGCAGCGCGTTGAGCTTCGGCGTGAGCTGCTGGACGAGGTTGCCTTCGGGCGCGATGCCGCCGACGGTCTCCGAGACGCTGCCCTGCTTGTCGAGGATGACGAGCGCGGGCAGTTGGTTGCGCTCGACGCCGAGCGTCTTGAAGAGCGCGCCGTCCGGGTCGCGTAAGATGGCGACCTTCAGGCTGTTGCGGTGCGCGAACGAGCGCAGTTGCTCGTCTGTCGCGTAGTTCTTCGAGGTCGGCTTGTCCGAGTCGGTGCTCACCCAATAGACGCGCACGTCGCGCGCGGCGAACTCGTCGGCGAGCTGCTGCACGCCCTGCACCTGCGCGCGCGAGAGCGGAATCCAGTTCGCGCCAAACGCGAGCACGACCACGTCTCCGCGCAGCATCTGCGAAGTGATGCTCCCGCC
Source organism: Acidobacteriota bacterium (assembly GCA_020201365.1). Lineage (GTDB taxonomy): Bacteria > Acidobacteriota > Blastocatellia > Pyrinomonadales > Pyrinomonadaceae > JAIVGV01. The sequence goes on along the minus strand of JAIVGV010000288.1, from coordinate 11,441 downwards.
CTCGACCGTGCGCAGGTTGAAGTTGACGCCTTCGGCTGACTCGCCCGCACGCTTCACGCGCGCCGACGAGACGGACGCGACAAACGCGAGCGCGACGAGCGCACCGACCACAGCACGGGGGAATCTCTTGAACATCTCTTCTCCTTCTCGCGAGCCCGCGAGCCCGCGGACTGCGCTCGAAAACTTAGATGTGAGACCGCGAGGGACGGTTGGACGGAAAGCCGACAACGCCTGTCAACTTGAACTGCCGCCGGGCGGAGGCTCCGTGCCGAAGACCTCCGCGTGCAGCGCGCGGTAATCATCCCACGAGTCCATGTCGCGCGCAACGAAAGGGCACTCGACCTCGACGCGCAAGACCTCGCCCGCGTGAGCCTCCAAGAGCCCGCGCAAGCCGCGCGACTCTTCGAGCCGCAGCAGCTCGTCCCGCAGCGAAAGATCAACGAGCACCGGATGCCCGCCGCGACCTTGCCACGTGGGGACGACGGCGCGCGCTCCTGTCGTCTCTCTTGTATCGAGCAAAAACCTGATCGCGTCCGGCGTCACCGCCGGATGATCCGCGAGCGCGACGAGCACCGCCGCCGCCTCGCCCGACACCCGCTCGACGCCCCGCGCGATTGACGCGCCCATCTCGCTCCCCCCGTCGTCGTTCAACGCGAACCGCAAGCCCGGACCCGAAAGATGCGCGCGCAACTCGTCCGCGCGATGACCGACGACGACGACGATCTCCGAGACGCCCGCCGCGCGCAGGTTATCAACACAACTCTCGATCACCGTCTTCGCGCCGAACGGCAGCAGCGGCTTGAACGCGCCCATCCGCCGCGAACGACCCGCCGCCAAAAGAACAGCCGCAACTTTTAAGGGACTACTCAACGCGAGAGAGTCAATCGGCTTGTCGCAGTTCTTCGAGCGCGCGCATCACGTAGGGCTTCGTCATCTGCTTGCGCCAGTTCATCACGAAGTCCGTGTTGTCGAGCGGGCGCGCCTTGACGTAACAAGCCTCCGCCGCGCCGCGCATCCTCTCTTCGTCGAGCGCGCCGCCCACGAGCGCGTCCTGCGCCTCCTTGATCTCCAGCGGCGCGGGCGCGATGCCGCCCAAGATCACTTTCGCGCCGCGCACCGTCCCGCCGCCCTCTTCCACGTCGAGGCGCACGGCGACGCCGAGCACGGGGAAGTCGAACGCGCCGCGCCGCCGCAGCTTCTTGTACGTCGCGCGCCAGCCGTCGCGCGGAGGCAGGTGAATGTCGGCGAGCAGCTCGTCGTGGCGCTTGCGCAGGTAGTTGATGCCGTCGTCCTGGTAGAGCGCGGCGGCGTCAATCTCCCGCTCGCCGAGCGTCGAGACGAGACGCGCGCGCGCGCCGACGGCGACCATCAGCGGCACGAGGTCTGCGGACTGCACCGCCCAACACTTCGACGAGCCGGGCGCGACCCAACACACGTCGCCGTCCTTCTTCAGACAGAAGTTGATGCCCCGCCGCCACTCGTAGTTCTGATCGTAGTAGTTGCAACGCGTGTCGAGCAGAAGGTTGCCGCCGACCGTCCCCATGTTGCGCAAGATCGGCGTCGAGATCGTGCGCGCCGCCGCCGCCACCATCGGGTAGTCGCGATTGACGACCGGGTGCTCGACGAGATCGGTCAGAGACACGCCCGCGCCGATCCGCAAGCCCGACACGCCGTCGCCCTCGATGCGGCTTAACTCCGCGAGCCGCCCGACCGAGATGACCGTGCGCGGCGTCTGCTGCCGCCGCTTCATGTTCGGGTAAAGGTCCGTCCCGCCCGCGACGAACTGCCCCTCCATCCCGGCGTCGCCCATCATCTTCACCGCGTCCCCGACGGTGCGCGGGACGAGGTAGGCGAATTTAGGAAGCCTCATCATAAGGTTAGTATCAGCTTGTTACGCGCTTTTCTTCTCTTCGATCTTTAATTCGGGGTGGCGCTTAAGGAAGCCGCCGCGCCTAAGCTTGTAACGACCGGGCTTGAGCATGTCGTCGTCCGTCCAGCCGCGCTTGAGACCTTCCTCATAATCCTTCTGCGTGACTTCGAGGATAATCTCGTCCGACTCCGTTTCCGGCTTCTTAACTTTATCCCTCTTCATACGCTTTTCTTTCCTTCGGCGTCGGCGGTCGCGCCGAGACGATGCGGATTACATCAGCGACGCGCTGTGCGAAGACGACGAACAACAGTCGTCGCGTCGAGTAGCCGATGATGACGAACCGATCCTCATCCTCCGAGTGCTTAGGGTCATTACCTTCAACGGCATTGGGATCGTAGAAGACCTCAGTCGCCTCGCCGAAGGTGACGCCGTGCTTCTTCAAGTTGGCGATTGCTTTATTGTCGTTCCACTCGAATCTCACGCGGCATCCTTCCGAAATTCGCGCTCTCTACGCGCGCTCTAGGAATGCACCGCCACGCGCGGCATCTCGCGCCCGTCGCCGCCCTCGGCGGGCGTGAGCACCTTGAGCGGCTCTTGCCAGTCAACTGTGGGCACGCCTTTGGGACCGTAGCGCGCGTCCTTGCCTTGAGCCTTGGCTTGCAGCGCCTTCAAGACCTTTTCGGGCGTGATGGGCACTTCGTCAACGCGCACGCCGACCGCGTCGTACACGGCGTTGGCGACCGCCGGCATGACGGGCAGCAGCGGGCCTTGTCCGACCTCCTTCGCGCCGAAGGGACCGTTCGGGTCTGCGTCTTCGACCAAGTAAGTTTTCACGTCGCACATTTCCAGCGTCGTCGGGCTCTTGTATTCGAGCAGCGAGGGGAACTTGTGCACGACGTTGCGGTTCGCGCGGTAGATCATCTCCTCCATCAGAGCTTCGCCGAGCCCCATGTAAACCGACCCTTCGACCTGACCCATGACGAGCATCGGGTTGATGGAGCGCCCGATGTCGTGCGCGATCCAGACGCGCTCGACGGTGACGAAGCCCGTCTGTGCGTCAACGTCAACCTCGGCGACGCAAGCCGAGTAGCTGTAGGCGGGCGAAGGCCCGACGCCCGCGCCTTTGAAGCGACCGGGCGAGCGCGGCGGCGTGTAGGAGCCGACCGTGCCGATGGTGCCGAACTTCGACTCGGCGAGCACGACCGCCTCGGCGAACGTCACGCCCACGTCAGGATTTTCAACGTCGAAGACGCGCCGCTCGGCGAAGGCGAGGTTCTCGACGGGCACGGAGAGTTTCTCCGCGACGGCGATGCTCAGGAGTTCGCGCGCGCGTTCGGCGGCTTGGATGGCGGCGTTGCCGGTCATCAGCGTGACGCGGCTCGAATAGCTGCCGAGGTCAACGGGCGTGAGATCGGTGTCGGCTGTCAGCACGCGGATGTCGAAGGGATCGATCCCTAAGACTTCGGCGACGACGTAGGCGAGCACGGAGTCCGAGCCCTGCCCGATGTCTGTCGAGCCGCACTGGACGCGGACGCCGCCCTGTCGGTCGAGTCCGAGCTGGACGCCGCTGTGCGGCATCGAGTTCCAGTAGATCGGCAGCCCCGCGCCGCAGATGTAAGAGCTGCAAGCGACGCCGATGCCTTTGCCTTCGGGTAATCTCCGCTTCGTGCGATCCCAATTAGAAAATTTGCTCTTCCAGTCCGATCCTTCGACGACTTTCTCGATGCACGTGCCGAGCCCCATCGAGCCGATGCGCAGGTAGTTCGCCGTGACGGTGTCGGGTTTGACGAGGTGGCGGAGTCGCATCTCAGCCGGATCGAGTTTCAAGTCTTCGGCGATCTTGTCGAGGTGGATTTCGAGTGCGAAACGCGGCTGGGGCGTGCCGTGCCCGCGCTTGGGTCCGCAGGGCGGCTTGTTGGTGAAGGCGCGCAAGCCTTTGAAGCGGTAGCGCGGGACTTCGTAGGTGACGGTCTGCAGCGCGCCCGTGTAGAAGGTGGAGGCGACGCCGTAAGAGCCGTATGCGCCGCCGTCGAGGAACGACTCGAAGTCCATCGCCGTGATCGCGCCGTCGCGTCTGACGCCCGTCTTGATCTTCATCAGCACGGGATGACGCCCGCGGTGGCAGTAGAAAACTTCCTCGCGCGTGAGCGTCACTTTCACGGGGCGGCGCGTGAGCATCGAGAGCTTGGCGACGGCGATCTCGTGGTTGAAGGGATCAGATTTGCCGCCGAAGCCGCCGCCGTTCGGCGTGGCGATGACGCGGACGTGCGCGGCTGGAAGCCCCAAAGTTTTCGCGAGCGCGCGGTGGACGTAGTGCGGCGTCTGCGTCGCAGACCAGAGCGTGAGCTTGTCGTCCGCGTCGAAGTGCGCGACCGCCGCGTGCTGCTCCATCGGCAGGTGCGTGTTGCCCTCGTAGAAGAAGACGTCTTCGCGGACGTGCTCCGCCTCGCGGAATCCTTCTTCCGTGTCGCCGAACTCTAGGTGAACTTTCTTGTGGACGTTCGCGCCGTCGCCGTACTCGTGTATGCGCGGCTCGTCCACCATGATCGCCTCTTCGATGTTCGTGATCGTCTGGAGCCGTTCGTATTCCACTTCGATCAGCTTCATCGCCTCGAACGCCGTGTCTTCGTCAACCGCCGCCACCGCCGCCACGGGGTCGCCGATGAAGCGCACCTTCTCGACGCACAGCGCGTGCTCGTCCTGACTGACGGGCAGGATGCCGTAAGGGATCGGCAAATCTTTCCCGGTGATGACGGCATAGACGCCCGGCACGGCGAGCGCCTTCGACGTGTCAATTGATTTAATGAGCGCGTGCGGCTCCGGCGAGCGCAGGATTTTCGCGTAGAGCATGCGCGGCAGAGCGATGTCGTCGGCGAACAAAGTCTGACCCGTGCACTTGGCGCGCGCGTCAACCTTGCGGAAAGGTTTGCCGACGACCTTAAAGTCTTTGCCGCGACCGTTCGGGTTGTTGCCGTTCGTCTTGCTCATCCGTCTCTCTTCGCGTCTCACGCCTCGTCGTCTCTATTCGATCCCGTACACGCTCTCGCGCGGCAGCCCCGCCTCCTCGCCCCGCATCCGCGCCGCGGCGAGCTCGACCGCCTCGTAGATTTTGATGTAGCCGGTGCAGCGGCAGAGATTTCCGCTCAAGGCTTCTTTGATCTCTTCGCGCGAAGGTGTCGCGTTGTGCGCGAGCAGTTCCTTGGCGACGAGGAGGAAGCCGGGCGTGCAGTAGCCGCACTGCGCCGCGCCCGTGTCGGCGAAGGTCTCTTGCAAGGGGTGTAGCCCCGCCGCGTCCGCCATCCCTTCGACCGTCTCGACGCGGCGACCTTCGGCGTCGAGCCCGAGCACGAGACACGAAAGCACCGAGCGACCGTCAACGAGCACGGCGCAGGTGCCGCACTCGCCCAGCTCGCAGCCGTGCTTCGTGCCCGTTAAGGAAAGGTCTTCGCGCAGGACTTCGAGCAGCGTCTTGTGCGGCGCGAAGGCGACTTCGGTCGGCTCGCCGTTCAATGTGAAAGTGATGTGCGCTTTATGCTTGGTATTCTGCGACATGAAATTCTTGAGCGGGCGACATGGGCGAACTTCCATTCTAGTCGGTGAGGTATTGGAGGGCAAACCGCAAGACCTTTGGCTTCAGCCCGGGACGCGCCCGCCGCGCCGGAAGCATTAGGATATGCCTGCGGCGCGGCGGGCAAGTCAGGCGACGCATCGCTTGGGGAGACGCTGGCGCGTCGGCTGCTGCTATTGCTTAAACTGCCTGATGATCTGGACGAGCGCCGCCATGTGCGACTGGCATTGCGCGCAAGTAATGAGCACGCCCGTCGCGTCCGCGTCAGCCGAGTAGAACTTGTAATCCGTCTTGTCTTCTTTCTTCCCCTTCATGATCCCGACCTTCATCGTCAGGCTCAGCATCTCCTTGAGACCGTACTCGTAGAGCTTGCTGTAAGGGATGCTGAAATCGTCGCTCGGCACTTCATTCGAGCGGAACGCGAGCCCGTCGCGGCGCAACGTCAGGACTCCGTTGCAGAGCGACTTGCCGCTCCACTGATTGCCGTGGCGGTGCTTGACGGGGACGCTGACGCTCTCGCCGAGCGAGAGCGCCTTCACGATGTGAGAAGAGGCTTCGCTGAGGTTGTCCCTGTCGTAGTAGTACGCGCCGAGCAGGGCGTGAGCCTTTGGGTTGTCGGGCTGGAGCGAGAGGAGTTGGCGGGTCAGCTCAACCGCCTGCTCGCCCCTGTTTTGGCGGAACGCCTCCCCCGCCTGCGCCAGCAGCTCGTCTGGCGTCAGCGCGTCGAGCGAGAGCGGGAACGAGAGCGACTGACCGGGCGCGAGCGTGACGGTGCGCGTGACGCTCCGGTAGCCGGGCTTCGAGGCGCTGATCTGGTAATCGGCGGGCGGGAGGCTGATGTTGTCCACGCGGTCCGTGTAGCCGCCGACGCCCGCGATGAGGATGCGCGTGCCGGGGGCGTTGGTCGAGACGCTGAGGAGTCCGGGCGCGGGCACGAGCCCGAAGTTCTCCGTGCGGCTGTCGCCGGCGAAGAGCAGGATGGTGCGCTCGGCGTCGAGATAATTCTGCTTCTTCAAGACGACGCGGTGCTGCCCCGCCTTGAGACCCTTCAGCGTCAACTTCCCAGAGGCGTCGGTCGCGCCGCGCTGCTGGTTATCAACGAAGACCGTCACGCCGGGCGCGCACGTGATCGTGAGATCGGCGATGGCGGCGCGCGGCGGAGGTGTCGTCGTCTTCGGTTTGCTAGCGGTTCTAGACTTAGAAGCCCCGGCGTCAGGGTTCGGCTTGGACTTCGGAGAACTGGTTAGGTCGCCCTGAAACGCGCGGCTGCTGACCGGGCAGAGCGCGACGCCCAAGAGCAAGGCTGAGCACACTAAGAATCTTCTCATAACCTACCTCCCTCCGAGAGCAATTACGTCGCCGCGCGATCTCTACCGCGAAACTGCGGAGACATTCGTCACGTCTTGGGCGCAACGGAATCCGGTGTCAGCGTATGTAGCCGCGCCCGTGCTTAGCCAGCCCCTGCGGAGCGTGGTCGAGACGTTAGTGCTCGGCACGCTATAGCAGCCGCCGCGGATCACTTTCCCCGTGCTTAGCTTCTGCGGGAGTGAGCCGCCGGGGTAAGCCGCCATATCGGTCGCCGTCCACTCCCAGGCGTTGCCGATCATGTCGTAAGCGCCGAAGGGCGACGCGCCCTGAAACTTGCCGACCTCGACCACGCCTTTGCTGACCGAGTTGGCGTTCGCCATGCCGTCCTGCCACTCGTCGCCCCAGGGGTAGCGCAGTCCCTTCTCGCCGCGCGCGGCGAACTCCCACTCCTCCTCGGTCGGCAGACGCTTGTGAGCCCAAGCCGCGTAAGCCGAGGCGTCGTCCCACGTGACGCCCGTGACGGGCAGGCGCGCCGCGCCTTCGGGGTACGCGCCGTTCTTCCAGGTCTGCGGCGGCGCGTGGCTCATCTCCTTGACGAACTTCGCGTAGTCCTCGTTCTTCACCTCGTACTTGTCTATGAAGAAATGACTGACCGAGACTCTGTGCTCGGGCTTCCCGTAATCGTCGCCGTCGTCTCTGCCCATCTCGAACTCGCCGCCGCGCACGTAAACCATGCCTTGGGGCGGCGTGGGATCGGCTGGCGCGGGCGTCGGTGTCGGCGAGGCGGGCGCGGCAGCCCGCGCAGTTTCGGCAGTACCCGCGCCCGCGGCGTCGCCCGAAGGCTTGCGCAGCGCGTGCGCGAGCAGCAGCAGGAGAGCGACGCCGCCGACGAGCAGCAGCGCCAGCGCGCCGCCGCCGATTGCCAGCACCTTGCCGCTCAGCCCGAAGAGCACGGCGCGCGGCGGCGGCGCGGCGGTCGCGCCCGAGCCCGCAGGGTGTGCCTCCGGGGCGGTCAGCACGGCTTGCGGGATTGCCTCCGTCGAAGGCGCGGGCTCGGCGTGGACGACTCCTGAGGAGACGGGTACTGCCGGCGGCGGCGCGACGACGAAGCCGAGCGGCGCGAAGCGCGTCTCTTTGAGGCTCTCGCCGGAGAGCGGCGGAGGTGTCGAGACGGGGGCGGAGGGCGGAGGGGTGGCGAGCGACGCAGCGCCCTGCGAGAGCGGGGAGGTGGCGCGCGCCGCCGCGTAGTTGAAAGCGGTCGTCGCGGCGACGCCGTCGCCGACGAGCGCGGCGCGGAACTCGCCCGCCGTCTGGAATCTCTCCTCCGGCTTCTTCGAGAGCGCGCGCAGGATGGCGCGCTCGATCTCTTCGGGCAGGTGCGCGACGTGCGTGCGCGGCGGCGGCGGCACGTCCTCGACCTGCGACTTCATCAGATCGAACTCGCTGTCGCTCGTGAACGGGACGCGACCCGTCAGCATCTCGTAGAGGAGCAGCCCCAGCGAGTAGATGTCGGAGCGCGCGTCCGTCTCCTGCCCGCGCACCTGTTCAGGCGACATGTACTCGACCGTGCCGATGAGGTGTCCGGCTCTGGTCATGCGCGCCGTGCCGAGCACGCGCGCGATGCCGAAGTCCAAGACCTTGAGCGTGCCCGTCTCGGTGAGCATCATGTTGCCGGGCTTGATGTCGCGGTGGACGATGCCGAAGCGGTGCGCGTGCTCGATCCCTTCGAGCGCCTGACTGAAGAGGGCGAGCGCCTGCTCGCAGGGCATCGGGCGACCGACGCCCATCAGCTTGTCGAGCGTCTCGCCGCGGACGAATTCGAGCACCATGAAGTAGTCGTTGCTCTGGCGGAAGAAGCTGTAGAGGGTGGCGATGTTCGGGTGGTTGAGCTTGGCGAGCGTGATCGCCTCGGAGCGGAAGCGCTCGACGACCTGCGGCTGGCTGGCGAGTTCGGGGCGCAAGACCTTGACGGCGACCTCGCGCTCGAGCATCAAGTCAACGCCGCGGAAGACCGCGCCCATGCCGCCCTCGCCGATCTTCTCGACGAGCTTGTAGTTGCCCACCACCTGTCCGCTCATCCGCCCACCTCCAGCTCGCGCGTCTCCCTCGGCGCGCGCGCCGCGCCGAACTCAGCCGCCGACGCTAGGGCGATGACGGCGACCGTGATGTTGTCGTGCCCGCCGCGCTCGCGCGCGCGCGCGACCAGCTTCTCGCACGCCTCGTGCGTGTCGGCGGACGCGAGCGTCAAGTCCCTGAGCTCTTCGTCGCCGACGAGATCGCAGAGCCCGTCGGAGCAGAGCAGGAACGTGTCGCCGTCGCGCGCGGCGAGCGGCTCGTCCCACGCCTCGACCTCGACCGACGGCGTCGTGCCGAGTGCGCGCAGGATGACGTTCTTGTCCTCGTGGCGGCGCGCCTCCTCCGGCGTGATGACGCCGCGCTTGACCAGCTCCATCACCGCCGAGTGATCTTCCGTCAGCTGGTAAATCTCGCCGCCGCGCAGCAGGTAGAGGCGGCTGTCGCCGACGTGCGCCGCGTGCGCCGCGCCGCCGACGAGCGCGAGCGCCGTGCAGGTCGTGCCCATGCCGCGCAGCTCCTCGTCGGCTCGCGCGGCGGCGAAGATTTCGGCGTTGGCGGCGGCGAAGGCGCGGGTGAGTGCTTCGCGCGCCCCGCCCGGCTCGGCGTAATAGACGCGCCCGACGGTCTCGACCGCGATGCGGCTCGCCACCTCGCCCGCCGCGTGCCCGCCCATGCCGTCGGCGACGACGGCGAGCACGCCTTTGTCAGCGACGAGCGCCGGGTCGTTCGGGTTGAAGACGCGCGCCGAGTCCTCGTTCGTCTCGCGCACGCAGCCCGGATCGGTCAGCACGCTAGACGACACGCGCAACTCCGAGGGCGACGCGGCGGGGGCTGCTGCGGCTTGCGTCGTGCGCGTTCTCTTCATCTTTTCGCCAGTCTGGCATTCATGAACATGCTCACGACGAGCGAGTGCCGTTCCGTCTTAGCCGACGCTTGCGAGTAAGGTCGGGTGTCCGCGCCTGCTTACTTCCTCAGCATCGGGTAAGTCTTAGTTCCTGTCTGCGCTGTAACTTGAAAGCTGTCGGCGTAATCCTCGAACCCGTCCCGCTTGAGGACGAGGTTGACGGTGTCTCCGATTGAAGCTTCGATGGTGTAGGGCGTCTCGCCTATCTTTTTCCCGTCGCGGTAAACGTCCGCCGTGCCTTCCACCGTGTCAATGGTGATGGATTTCGACTGGGCGGCGTCGGGCGGCTCTCCGCTCTGCCCAGTCTCCTGCGCCTGCCCGACCTGCTGGCGGGCGGGCGGTCTTGCGCGAGGCGGTAGCGATCCGTCGGGTTCTTGCGCAGGCAGCGCGAGATGACCGCCGTCACCTCGCGCGGCACCGATGGGTTGAGCACGGAGGCGGGCACGTAGTCAACGCGCTCGATCTTCTTGCACAGCTCGCCGAGCGTGAGCGCCTCGAAGGGGACGCGACCCGTGACCATCTCGTAGAGCAGCACGCCGAGCGCCCAGATGTCAGAGCGCGCGTCCGCCGTGCCGCCCATCAACTGCTCCGGCGCGATGTATTCGAGCGTGCCGATGACGCTGCCCGTCGCCGTCAGTTGCGTGCTCGTCTCGGCTTTGGCGATGCCGAAGTCGAGCAGCTTGACCTGACCCGCGGAGTCGATCTTGATGTTGACCGACTTGATGTCGCGGTGGACGACGCCGTGGTTGTGGATGTAGGCGACCGCCTCGACGACCGACTGGAAGATGTAAACCACCTCCGCGAGCGGGAGCGGCCCGTGCGGGCGCGTGCGCTCGCACAGCGTCTGCCCGTCCACGTACTCCATGATGATGCACGGCTGCCCTTCGAGCTCGACGAAGTCGTAGAGCGTGGCGATGTTCGGATGGTGGAGCCCCGACTGGATGCGCGCCTCGTTGAAGAAGCGTTCGAGCAGCCCGTCCTCGGCGCTCGCCTGCGTCAGCACCTTGACCGCCGCCACGCGCCCGATCTTCGAGTGCACCGCGCGATACACCTCGCCCATCCCGCCCGCGCCGAGGAACTCGACGACGCGGTACCCGCCCACGTTCTGGTTAATGAGTGGTCTCATCTCGTGAGCGGCTGCTATTTCCCGGACGAGCCGATTGACATCAGCTCCTGACCGTAACGGATCGGGATCGCGAACGAGATCGAAGAGTCCGCGCCCTTCGCCACGAAAATGCCGATCACGCGCCCGCGATCGTCGAAGACGGGTCCGCCGCTGTTGCTCTCCCCCGTCGCCGGGACGCTCAACTGGAAGGCGTCGCCGTAGGCGTTCTCTATCTCCCGCTTCCCGGCGACCTCCTTCCTCGGGCGGATGAGACGCCCGATGTTGCCGACGCTAACCGTCGGATCGGGAATCTCCTTCTTAGCCCGGCTCGTGGCGCTCTGTGTGGAGAAGCCGTAGATGGGCGGCGAGGTCTCGGGGTAGCCCATGACGATAGCCGTGTCGCCCTGCTTGATCGAATCGTAGTTGTCGTAAGGCTCGACCTTCGGCGTGGTTTCGGGGACGCTGATCTTGATCATCGCCACGTCTTGATCCTCCGACGAGCGGACGAGCTGCGCGGCGATGCGGCTGTTGCTGCCCGGGAACGCCACCTCGAGCTTGTCGTTGACGCCCGTGAAGCTCGTGAGCGAGCCCCGGTTGAGGACCTGGTTCT
>JAIVGV010000459.1 GCA_020201365.1 Acidobacteriota bacterium | reverse complement strand
GGCTGGGGCGACCGCGCAGAAAAGCGCGGAACGCGCCGCGCGGGTTGACGACGAGCCCCTGCGCGACGCTCAGCAGGTCGAGCACCCAGCCCGCCCAGAAACGGCGCAACCCGCCCGACGCGATCTCCCAGGAAGATATCTCCGCCTCGCCGCGCCAGGTCGTCGGGTACTCGGTCAGGACGTGGTGGAGATCGTGCAGCCGCACAGCCTTGCGCCGCCCCTCCGTGTTCGGCAGCCAGACGGGCACGCGCCACACTTTGACCTTGATCCAGCGCTCGCCGTAGCCGCCGTCCGCGCCGAAGCCGCTCCGCTCGAAGTGGAGCGCGCGGGCTTCCCACAAGGTCATTTCGGGATCGTAGAGCATGACGCTCCTCGCTGCGCGGCGGATCGCTTCGTAGGGGGACGGTCGCAACGCACATCATTATAGATGCGCGCCGAATATAAAGTGAAATGAATTAACTTGCGCACGCTCCTGAGAAATACTTATATTATCGGCGTGCAGATCGAAACCCTGAAAATCTTCTGCGACCTCGTCGGGTCGAAAAGTTTCTCGCAGGCGGCGGAGGCGAACTTCGTCACGCAGTCGGCGGTGAGCCAGCAGGTGCGCGGGCTCGAGGAGAGGTTCAAGCGCAGGCTCTTGGAGCGCGTGCGCGGTCGGCGCGAGGTGCGCCTGACGGAGGCGGGAGAGGAGTTCTACGCCGCGAGCCGCGAGGTGCTCGCGGCTTACGCGCGGCTCGAAGAGCGCATGAGGACGCTCACGGGCACGGTGAGCGGCAGGGTGAGAGTCGCGACCGTCTATAGCGTCGGCTTGCACGAGCTGCCTCCGGTCGTGCGCCGCTTCATGGCGCTCTACCCGGAGGCGAAGATCGATCTCGAATACTCGCGCACCACGCGCATCGTCCGCGACGTGCTCGCCGGCACAGTCGATCTCGGAGTCGTCGCTTACCCCGAAAAGAAGCGCGGTCTCTCGGTCGTGCCCTTAGGCGGCGACCGCCTCGTGCTCATCTGCCCGCCCGCCCACCCGCTCGCGCGGCGCAAGCGAGTCTTCGCGCGCGACCTGCGCGGGCAGGACTTCGTGCTCTTCGAGCGCGACATCCCGACGCGGCGCGCGACCGACCGGATACTGCGCGCGCACGGCGTCACAGTCCGCCGCGCCGCCGAGTTCGACAACATCGAGACGATCAAACGCGCGGTCGAAGTCGGCTTCGGACTGGCGATCGTGCCGCGCCCGTCCGTGCTCAACGAACAGCGGCGCGGGCAGATCAGTGTCGTGCAGCTCGCCGAGCCCGAATGGACGCGCTCGGTCGGCGTCGTCCACCGCAGCGACCGCACGCTCTCTACGCCCGCGCGCAAGTTCGTAGAGCTGCTGCGCGGCGAGGGCAGCGGGCGCGAGCGTCAGAAGAAGATCGCTGCTCCGGTGGACGAGACGGCGCACGCGGAAGCGGAGGGCGAGCCGCCGAAGGCGAGAGCCGCGCGCGGCGGGAGGGCGCGTTGACCGACGAACTGACGAGCTTACCAGCGACGCGCCTCGTCGAGCTGATCGCCGCGCGCGCGGTCTCGCCCGTCGAGGTCGTCGAGGCGCACGCGCGGCGCGCCGACGAGCTGAACCAGCGCCTCAACGCCGTCGTCACCTTCGCGCCCGACGTCGCGGAGCGCGCCCGCGAAGCCGAGCGTGCCGTCATGCGCGGAGACGAGCTGCCGCCGCTTCACGGTCTCCCACTCACGATCAAAGACACGATTGACACGGCGAACCTTCGCACGACGCGCGGCTCGCGCGCTTTCGCCAACCACGTGCCGGCCGAGGACGCTCACGCGGTCGCGCGACTCCGCGCGGCGGGGGCGATCATCCTCGGTAAGACCAACACGGCGGAACTCGCGCTCGACTACACGGCGGAGAACGCGGTCTTCGGTCGCACCGTGAATCCGCACGACGCCGGGCGGACGCCGGGCGGATCGAGCGGCGGCTGCGCGGCGGCGGTCGCGTCGTGCGTCTGCGCGGCGGGCTTGGGGAGCGACCTCGCGGGCTCCGTTCGCATCCCCGCGCACTTCTGCGGCGTCGCGGGTCTGCGACCGACGGCGGGTCGCGTCCCCGGCGCCGGGCACGCCCCACCCGTCGGAGGTCTGCACTCGCTCGGCGCGAGCTTGGGTCCCATCGCGCGCACCGTCTCCGATCTCCGACTCGTCTTCGACGCGCTCGCCGCACGACGCGACGACTCCCGCTCTTCGTCGCGGCTCGATCCGGGCGAAGAGGCGCGTGTGAGTCTGCGCGGCTTGCCCGTCGCGTGGTACGCGGACGACGGCGGCGTGAAGCCGACCGATGAGATCGTCGCGGCGGTCGCGTGCGCGGTCGGCGCGCTTGAGTCCGAGGGTCTGGAAGTCTTGAACGAGACTCCGCCCGGCGTCGGGCGCGCGACCGACCTGTGGCTCGCGCTCTTCGAGTACGCCACGCAGCGTTACGTGGGGACGGTTTACGCGGGGCGCGAGGAGCTGGCGGGGCGCGCGGCGCGCGTGATTCTAGATCGCGCGCAGCGTTGGGGCGAGCCGCCGCTCGAAAAGATTCTCGCGTCGTGGGAGGAGCGCGACCGCGCGCGGGCGGAGCTTTTGCGCTGGATGGAGCGCGCGCCGCTCTTCGTCGCGCCCGTCGGCGCGTGCCCGGCGTTCCGGCACGACGAGTACGGGCGTGTGGAGATTCGCGGCGAGTCGGTCGCGACCTTTCGCGCGTTTGCTTACGCGCACGCGGCGAACGTGTTCGATCTTCCGGCGGTCTGCGTGCCCGTCGCGCGCACTGCGGAGGGCTTGCCCGTCGGCGTGCAGATCGTCGGGCGACCTTTTGAAGAAGATCGCGTGCTGGCGGCGGCGCGAGCCGTCGAAGAGGCGACGGGCGGCTGGCAGTCTCCGACGCCCGCGCTTCCAAAGGCGGGCGACAATCGTATATAGTTCCGCGCGCGCGGAGCGCTCGACTCGCGCGCCCCTCGTGTTTCGCCATCTCGTCCCGGAGGTTCCCCGTCATGGAAGTCATCTTGCTGCTGTTCTTCTTCTTCATCGCGATCTTCCTGCTCGTCGTCGTCGCCAAGACGATCAAGATCGTGCCGCAGGCGACCGTCATGATCATCGAGCGGTTCGGGCGCTTCAGCCGACTCGCCGAGAGCGGCTTGAACATCATCGTCCCGTTCCTCGACAAGCCGCGCGGCGTCTATTGGACGAACGTGCGACCGGGCTTGACCTCGATCGATCTGCGCGAGCAGTTCATAGACCTGCCGCCGCAGCCCGTCATCACGCGCGACAACGTGACGATCCACGTTGACTCGGTCGTCTATTGGCAGATCACCGACGCGACGAAAGCCGTGTACGAAGTCGCCGACCTCGTCGGCGGTCTCGTGCAGTTGACCATCACGGGGATGCGCGCCGTGATGGGCGACATGGACTTGGATCACACGCTCTCGCAGCGCGATCAGATCAACGCGAAGCTGCGCATCATCCTCGACGAGGCGACCGACAAGTGGGGCGTGAAGGTGACGCGCGTTGACGTGAAGAACATCAACCCGCCGGAGGACGTGCGCGTCACGATGGAGAAGCAGATGACCGCCGAGCGCAACCGCCGCGCGCTCGTGCTCCAAGCGGAGGGCGAGCGGCAAGCCTCGATCACGCGCGCGGAGGGCGAGAAGCAGGCGGCGGTAACGAGGGCGGAGGGCGAGAAGCAGTCGGCGATCCTGCAGGCGGAGGGCGCGGCGCAGGCACGCCTGCGCAACGCCGAAGCCGAGGCGGAAGCCATCACGCAGGTCGCCAAGGCGATGCTCGATCACGGCAACCCGGCGCAGTATCTGATCACGCAGCGTTACATCGAGAGTCTCAAGGAGATGTCGCGCGGCAACAACTCGAAGGTCGTCTTCATGCCCGTCGAGACTTCCGCCATGC
>JAIVGV010000168.1 GCA_020201365.1 Acidobacteriota bacterium | reverse complement strand
GTGCACCAGTGGAACGTGAGCTTGCAGCGCGAGCTGCCCGGCGGGCTCGTCATGCAGGCGGCTTACATCGGGCGGCGCGGCGAGCGCCTGCTGATGGCTTACGACATCAACCAGATCAGCGCCACGCCGTTCATCCTCCAGTCGTTCGCGATGCTGCAGGCGAACAACGCGGCGACGAACTGCCTGCCGAGCGGCGCGACGCGCGACACGACGCTGCCCGCGTGTGCCCCGCCCTTCCCCGCCGCGCAGATTCCGCTGCTCGCCGCGAACGTCTCCGGCATCAACGCCGCGTTCGTCAACTCGACGACCGTGCAGGGTCAACTCCTCAACAACGCCGCGGGCTCGCTCGCCTCGCGCATCGAGAACACGACGCTCGCGTTCAAGCTGCGGCCCAACCAGCAGTTCTCGAAGATCACCTACCTCGACAACAGCGGCGACTCGAACTACCACGCCGCGCAGTTCACGCTGCGCCGCCGCTTCTCATCGGGGCTCGGCTTGGGCGCGGCTTACACCTGGTCGAAGTCCATTGACGATCAGTCCGTCGATCCGGTCGGCACGACTTCCGGCGGCGCTCTGACGACGACGACCTCGCGCTCCGTCTCGGACATACGCAACTGGCGCGAGGAGCGCGCCGTCTCCGACTTCGACCGCACGCACGTCTTCACGATGACCTCCGTCTGGGAGCTGCCAGTCGGTCGCGGCCGCCACTTCCTCCCGGACGCGCACGGCGTCGTCAACCACGCGCTCGGCGGCTGGACGATCAACTCGATCTTCACCGCCATGTCGGGCGAGCCGTTCCAGGTCAACAGCGGTCAGTTCACCTCGAACGCCTCGCACGTCTCGCGCGCGCTCGTGATCGATCCGTCCGTGCGGTCGCAGTTGCAGGAAGACCCGAACCGCATCGGACCCGTGGTCTTTGCCAACAACGAGGCGTGGGCTGTCCCGCCCGCGGGCTCGAACGGCTCGGGGCGCAACATCTACCGCGGACCGAACTACTGGAATCTCGATCTGGGCATCGTCAAGATGTTCACGCTGACCGAGCGCTTCCACCTCCAGTTCCGCACGGAGATGTTCAACGCCCTGAACCACCCGAACTTCGACAACCCGCGCAGCGCGTCCGTGGGATCACCGACGCTCAACTCGTCGAACTTCGGGCGCACCTGCTGCACGACCGTCTCGCCCAACACGGCGACGAACGTCATCCAGACGGGCGAGTCGGCGCGCGTCATCCAGTTCGGTCTGAAGCTGCAGTTCTAAACTTCGGGACGGGCGCACAACACTGAGGGGCGAGAACGTCTTGTTCTCGCCCCTCCAACTCTGTCCGCGCGCGCGGAAAACTTACTGCTTCGGCGGCGTGACCTTGAGCTTCGCCACCACTTCCCTGATCTGCGGGGCGTTCTGCGCCGCGGGCGCGTCGGCGAGGTACTGCTCGAAGGCGCGCAGCGCCAGATCGTAACGCTTCTGCGTGAAGTAGAGCTGACCGAGCATGAGCTGCGCGTGCGCGGCGTCGCCGCCGCCCAGCTCGTAGGCGCGCAGCAGTGCGCGCTCGGCTTCGGGAAGGCGGTTGAGTCGCAGCAGGTCGCCGCCGAGCAGCAAGTGCGCGTTGTAGGCGGTCGGCTGCAGGGCGAGTGCGCGCCGCAGCTCGCTTATCGCGTCCTCGAACTTCTCCTCGCGGCTCAGGACGCGACCGAGCCGGTAGTGCAGGTCAGCCTTCTCGCCGTCTTTGAGCAGGATGTCGTCGAGCCCCGAGCGCAAGACCTTGCCCGCCTCCGCTAGTTGACCCGCGTCGTAGAGAGCGTCGGCGTAGCTGACGCGCGCGCCGCCGAGCGTCGGGTTCTCTTTGAAGAGGCGACCGAGGAGCTGCGCGGCTTCCGCGTGCCTGCCCTGGCGGTTGAGCGCAACGCCGAGGTTGAGCCGCGCGTAGGAGAAGCGGCTGTTGACTTTGAGCGCGCGCGTGAAGGCGTCCGCCGCCTCGTCCAGACGGTTCAGTTGCAGGTAGACGACGCCGAGATCGTTGAGCGCGCGCAGGTACTGCGGGTAGAGCGAGACCGCGCGCTTGAGGCTCTCGATGCCCGCCTCCGCCTGACCCTTGACGACGAGCCCCATCCCCTCTTCGTAAGCGGCGCGCGCCGCCTCGGGCACGTTCGCGTCGAGCGCGGCGGCGTCGACCACCCCGGCGCGCGGCACCGGCGGCGACTTGAGCGCGCGCAAGAAGACCGAGTAGTAGCTCGAATCGTTGACGCGCAGGATGCGGAAGCTGTAGGTCGTCGAGTCGTAGCTCTGCCGGTCGCCCTCGACGTAGACGGTGTAGCCGACCGCCTGCACGAGATCGCGCGTCATGCTGTACTTGCCCTTCGAGTCCGTGAAGAGCGTCTCGACGCGACCGTCGTCGCGCGTCAGCGTGAAGCGCAGGTTGGCGCGCGGCATCGAGCCGTCGGGCATGTAGAACTGTATGACGTTGGGCGCGCCCGGACTCTGCGCGAGGCACGCCGCGGCGCACGCGAGGACGACTGACGCGAGGGCGAGGTGTTGACGCAGGAGTCTCATGGCAGGCACGCCTCCGCGGTTCGTTTGTGCGCGCGCGCCCCGTGGCTCGTCCGAGGCTTCGCCGCCGGGCTTCCGACTGTTTTCAGCCGCCGGTTTTGACCTCAGGGTAGATCGAGTTTAAGAGGTTGGCAAGGCG
The DNA here is from genome assembly GCA_020201365.1 of Acidobacteriota bacterium. Lineage (GTDB taxonomy): Bacteria > Acidobacteriota > Blastocatellia > Pyrinomonadales > Pyrinomonadaceae > JAIVGV01. Next base: position 2,372 of record JAIVGV010000168.1, on the reverse strand, counting down.
GTAGCCCGCGAGCGCGATGCGTCGGCGCGCCACGTCCTGCGCCTTCGCCTCGTAAGCCGCCGACGGCTGCGAGTTTTCCGGCAGCGCGTATGCGACCTCGCGCGCGAGCTGGTTGCTCTCCTCCGCCCACTTCTGCGGATCGAGGACTTTCGCCTCCGGCAGAGAGTCCGCCGGGTAGGCGGCGACGAGCTGCCGCGCGTAGGCGTCGAAGCGGCGTCGCTCGAAGTTGTTGAGCGGGCGGTCGGGACGCCAGAAGTTGAACGCGCCCGCCGCGGCGTCCCAGTAGGCGTGCAGGTTGTCAACTTCGGGGACGTTCGCCAGCTTGAACTGGTTGCCGCCCGCGTCGCCCTCCTTGTGCGCCGCCGTGACGCGCGTCGCGGCGTGCAGCGGCTGGTGCAGATCGCCTACGAGGTGGAAGACGTAGCCGAGCAGCTCCGCATCCTTCTTGTCCGCGCCCGTGCCCTTACGCAGACTCTCGACCGCCCAGTTGAGCCGCGCGACGGCGTTCTCCTTGTCCGGCTGGAGTTTCGGATCGGGCGGCACGCCGTCGAAGACGGGGATGTCAACGTAGTGCCACACGCGCAGGTCGTCGTGGGTGGAGTCCGCCCGGATGTCGTCCATCCACGCGCCGAGGTTCGTCCCGTCGTAAGTCCTGCCGCAGAAGCGTATGGTCTTCGAGAGCGCGTCAACCTTCGCCTTCGCAACAGGGTTCAGACGCTCGTAAGCAATCGCGGAGACGAGCATGTGCCCCGCCTCGTCCCACGCGAGCGCGCTCGACTGCATGACGAGCAACAGTGACAACGCGAGCGGCGCGAGCCTCCAACTTTTTCTCATCACACAACTCCGAAGGAAATGGCAGGGGCAGGGCTTCTCCCCACCCCCACGGTCGTCCACTAACGATAAATCAACGCGCGCGCCCGCGCCCGACGAAACTCGTCGAGCTTCGACTGCCAGGAGCGCGCGATCTCTTCGGGCGTGTCGCCGCGCTTGAGGCGTTCGAGCGCGGCGGCGTTCGCGAGCAGGCGCGAGTAACTATCAACCTTCCAGTCGGCGGGGAAGAGTTTGCGGAGCGCGGCGGCGATCTCTACGCCTGTCTGCACCGCGCGAAGCTGCGCGCGATCCGTGACGACGATGTTCACCCCATTGTCCCCCGCCCGACCGAGACGTTCGTCGTCTCAAGCAGCCCGACGCCCGGATAGAGCGTCGCCTCCGTCAGACTCCTCATGTTCGGCGAGGGGTTGACCCACACGAGCCCCGTCGCGTCGAACCACATCGCGCGCGTCCAGCGCTCCATCTCGACGACGCGCAGGTCGCAGCCGATCTTGCGCCCGTCGTTGTAGAGCCGCGCCAGCTCGCCGACCGTCATGCCGTGGCGCACGGGGATCGCGTCGTAGGCGGTGAACGACAGCTTGTCCGCGTCGGCGACGGGACCCTCCACGTCGAGACCGTTGATCGGGTTCGGTCGGTCGAGGACGAAGACGGGCAGGCGCGCCTTCGCCGCCTCCTCCATCACGTAGCCGAGCGTCGAGATGTACGTGTAAAAGCGCGCGCCCACGTCCTGAATGTCGTAAACAATCGCGTCGAGGTCTTTGAGCTGCGCGGGCGTCGGTCGGCGCGTCTCGCCGTAGAGCGAGTAGATCGGCAAGCCGGTCTTCTCGTCCTTCGTGTCCGAAACTTTCTCGTCCGCCTGCCCGCGTATGCCGTGCTCCGGCGAGAAGAGCGCGACGAGTTTGACGTTCGGGGCTTCGCGCAGCACGTCAATCGTCTGCCTCCCGCCGCGGTCGCGCCCCGTGTGATTGGTGACGAGCCCGACGCGAAGATTCGCGAGCTGTTTGAAGTTTTCGCGTTCAAGCACGTCAACGCCCGTCAGCACTTCCGCGTCGTTCGGCGGCGGCGGGAAGTTCGCCGTATTCTCGCGCGCGTTCGCCGTCGTTACGCGCGCGAGGCTCAGCAAAACTTCCGAAGCGAAGCGCGCCGACTCCGCGCGTTCTCGGTCTGCATCGGCGTCCGTGATCGAAGAGGCGACGATTGAAGCGACGCGCGCGCGCAGGGGCGTGACGTCGCCCTTGCCGTTCGGGTGGACGCGGTTGGCGAGGAAGACGACGAAGGTCTGCGTCGCCGGATCGATCCACAGCGAAGTGCCCGTGAAGCCCGTGTGCCCGAACGAGCCGGGCGTGAAGAGGTCGCCCCGGTTCGACGAGAAACTCGACGCCACGTCCCAGCCAAGCGCGCGCGCCGATCCGTCTTCGGCGACGGCGCGCGGTCTCGTCATCGCCGCCACGCCGAGCGGGCTCAGGATGCGCGCGCCGTTGTACTCGCCGCCGTTCAGAATCATCTGGCAGTAGATGGCGAGATCGTCCGCGGTCGAGAAC
>JAIVGV010000458.1 GCA_020201365.1 Acidobacteriota bacterium | reverse complement strand
TCTCCGACCTGCTCGAACACGTCGTCACGGCTTTCATGAGTATCTTCTGGTCCGGGCTGGACGGTGAGTACGCGGACTTCCGCGCGGACGTGATCAACTCGCTGTCGCTGTGCCTGATGAAAGACGAACTCTGGTGCGACTGGCAGGACAGTCCGGGAGCAGCATCCTACAAGAAGGCGAAGTTTTTAGTTTGGGAGGACGACGAAGGGAAGCTGACGACCTCGGGCTGGCACGCGGGTCAGTGCAGCCGTCCGTTCTCCGCAATGATCTTTTTCTGCCTGAAATACCTTGAGCCCGGTGAGATCGTCTCTTGGGTGCGTTCCCTGGTCGAGATCGGCGATCCTTACTGGCGCGGGACGCTGATGGTGTGGCTGCTCGGCGCGGAGCTGAAGAAGCACGTCAGCCCCGAAACCGTGCTCGGCTGGGCGGATTCGCTCGCGGCGCACCCGGAATTGGAGACGGCTTCGTGGAACACCTCCGATCTCTTTTTCGACCTGCTCTTCGGTCGCTGAAGCCCGGCGGCGAGCGTAACTAAGAAAATGAGTACGACAACGGGGCAGGATGAAAGCGCGCCCGTCATGCTCTACGACGGCGTGTGCGGCTTTTGCAACAAGACCGTGCAGACGATCATCGCGCGCGACCGGCGCGGCACGCTGCGCTTCGCCGCCTTGCAGAGCGACTTCGGCAAGTCGGTCGTCGAGCGACACGCGGAGCTGCGCGGCGTGGACTCTGTCGTCTTCGTCGAGCGACCCGGCACGGACGGAGAACGGGTTTACGTCCGCTCGGCGGCGGCGCTGCGCGTCGCCTCCTACCTCGGCGGCTTCTGGAAGCTGCTGCTCGCCTTCAAAGTCCTGCCCGCGCCGCTGCGCGATTACTTCTACGACGCTTTCGCGCGCAACCGCTACCGACTCTTCGGCAAGTACGACTCGTGCCTGCTGCCGCCGCCCGAAGTCCGCGCACGCTTCATAGACGTTTGAAGTTTTGCCGCGTCGCCTGCGGAACTTAGAGCCTCCGACGCTCGCACGCATTAGACGTTCACTATTTACGATTCACTATTTGCTATTTTCGATTTACGATTCACGAGTCATGTTCCGCTTCACCACCGCCGGGGAGTCGCACGGGCGCGCGCTCGTCGCCGTCGTCGAAGGTCTGCCCGCGGGTCTCGCCGTTAGCGCCGAGGCGATCAATGGTGAGCTGGCGCGGCGTCAGTGGGGCTACGGGCGCGGCGGGCGGATGAAGATCGAGCAGGATCGCGTGGAGGTCTTGAGCGGCGTGCGCCACGGTCAGACTTTAGGCTCGCCCGTCGCGCTGCTCGTCGAGAACAAGGACTGGAAGAACTGGACGGACGTGATGGCTTCGGAGCCGCGCGACATCGCGCCCGAGCGCGCGCGGCGCGTGACGCGACCGAGACCCGGACACGCAGACCTCGCGGGCGGACAAAAATTCGGCGCGCGCGATCTGAGAAACATACTGGAGCGCGCGTCCGCGCGCGAGACGGCGGCGCGCGTCGCTTCGGGCGCGCTGGCGAAGCAGTTGCTCGCCGCGTTCAACGTCGAGATACGCAGCCACGTCGTGCAGCTCGGCGGCGTGCCCGACGCGCCGCTCGAACTCGCCTGGGGGCAGATCGCCGCGATCCCCGAAGACGCGCCGCTGCGCTGCGCCGACGCCGAAGCGCAGGCGCGCATGATCGCGCTCATAGACGACGTGCGCCGCGCGGGCGACACGCTCGGCGGCGTCTTCGAGGTCGTCGCGCGCGGCGTCGTCGCGGGCTTGGGCTCGCACACCTCCTGGGACGCGAAGCTCGACGGGCGACTCGCGCAGGCGCTCATGTCAATCCACGCCGTCAAAGCCGTCTCCGTCGGCGCGGGCTTCGAGGCGGCGGCGCTGCCCGGTTCGCAGGTGCACGACGAGATCGGTTACGACTCGGAGTCGCACGCCTTCGCGCGCGCCACGAACCGCGCGGGCGGGCTCGAAGGCGGCGTGACGAACGGCGAGGAGCTGCGCGTGCGCGGCTACCTCAAACCGATCTCGACGCTGCGCAGACCTTTGCGCTCGGTTGACATCGAGACGAAGCAGACGGCGGACGCGGCTTTCGAGCGCTCGGACGTGACGGTCGTCCCCGCCGCCGGGGTGATCGGCGAGGCGATGGTCGCGCTCACGCTCGCCGCGGCGATGCGCGAGAAGTTCGGCGGCGACTCGCTCACAGAGATGCGGCGCAACTTCGACGGCTACGTCGAACAGCTAAGAGCTTACTGAAAACGACAAACGTAGTTCACGACCGTAGGGGCAGGGCTCGCCCCTGCCCGATGAGCGCACAGCGCGAAACAGAGAGGCGCGATCATTCACTAACGAATGATCGCGCCTCTTGATTTAGCGAGCTTCAGCTCGCTGCGGGCAGCGACGAGCCCTGCCCCTACGTTTCTTCACTCGCTTGCGCCCGTTGACGTGCCCTTCGCTCTGCGCCGCTCCGCCGTCAAGTAGATCGCCACGCCAATGAGGTTGGCGGCGACGATGACGGTGATGATTTTGAGCGAGAAGGAGAGCCAGCTCGTCACGTCTATGATGGGGAAGACGGAGAGCGTGCAGTAGAGGAGCGTCGTGAGGAAGCCCGCGCCCGCGGCTACTTTCAGCCAGAGGGGGACGCGCGCGCCCGCCGCGCGCAAGCCGAAGATGGGGATGGCGAAGAGCATCAGGTAGGCGAAGCCGTAGAAGATGCCCGCCGCGTTGTCGAGCAGTTGGAACGCCTCCTGCTCGCCGACGCCGATCAGACCCGCGAGCGCGAACATGAGCGTGACGACGCCGACGAAGATGATCGAGTTGACGGGCGTCTTGTAGCGGCGGTGCAGGCGCGTGAACCAGCCGGGCAGCAGGTGATCCCAGCCCGCGACCATCGGCAGGCGCGTGTTGCCCGTGAAGGAGAAGCTGACGTTGGCGATTACGCGCCCGACGATCATCAGGATCGCCGCGGGCGCGACGATCCAGGCGACAGCCGACGAGCGGAAGCCGACGGTCAAGACCTGCGGGATCGGGCTGATCAGGTTGATGTCCTCGATCCTCACGAACGCGAGCACGGCGCTCGTGCCGAGGATGAACATGAGCGCGGTGATCGGCGTCGCGATCCAGATCGAGCGCGAGATGGTGCGCGCCGGGTCGCGGCACTCGCCCGCCACAATCGCCGCGTACTCCAACCCGCTGAACGCGCCGACCGCCATCTTGCCGAAGATGTTGAGGTTCAGGAGCGTGAACGTCGGCAAAGCGACCGTGAACGGGTGGTACTCCGCGAGCGTCCCGCGCGCGACGTGCCAGAAGGGGAGGATGATGAGCAGCGCGAACGCCCCCATGATCATTACGCCGCCCGCGTTGTGCACCCACTTGCCGAGGCTCAAGCCGCGGATCGTCGCCAGCACCATCGCCGCCATCATCACGGTGCTGACGAGCGAGACGACGAGCTTGCTCGACGCGAGCCACGTCGCGCCCGTCGCGTAGCCCAAGCCCGCCGTGATGACGAGCCCCATCGCCGACATCACGACGATCCCGTAAACCCACAGATTCCACGCGACGATGAAGCCCGCGAAGTTGTTAAAGCCCATCTTCGCCCACTGGTAGATGCCGCCTTCGAGGGGCATCAGGCGGTTGAGATAGACGACGACCGCGCCCTGCGGCAGGTAGAAGAGAAGAATCGCGAGCAGCCAGAAGACGATGTGCTGGTGACCGAGCTTCGCCGCCGTCCCGACCCACGCCGTGCCGACGACGTACATCACCTGCGTCAGCACGAGATCGCGTAAGCCCAGCTCCTTCTTGAAGACGGCGCTGTGGGCTTTAACTTCGTCGCGCTCGCGTCGGAGCGCCGCCGCGTCTGTCAGTTCGGACTCAGCCATCAACAAGACCTCGTCAGCTTGTTAGTCGCCCCCTCGTGCGTGAGTCCTTCCGCCGACTTCGCGTCGCCCCGATTCTCAGGTGCTGGCACGCTGGCGGGCGCGTGGAGGTTTATCATAGAATCTTCGTCGGGCGGAAGGCTCGCGTGCGAGACTCGGGCAACGGATCGTCTGAATAAATTAATCGGCGGAAGGCTGGACTTGATTTCTCGATGGCTCTACTCGACATCGTTACTTACCCCAACCGCGTGCTCGAACGACCGGGCGTGCCCTTGACCGAGTTCGGCGACGGACTGAAGCAGCTCGTCGCCGACATGTTCGAGACGATGTACGCCTCGCACGGGGTCGGCTTAGCCGCGCCGCAGGTCGGCGTCTCGCAGAGACTCTTCGTGATGGACTGCTCCGGCGGGCAAGACCCCGCGCAGCGCCTCGCG
>JAIVGV010000287.1 GCA_020201365.1 Acidobacteriota bacterium | reverse complement strand
CCGGTCGCTCGCGCGGCTTCGGCTTCGTCGAGATGGCGACGAAGGAGGAGGGCGAGGCTGCCATCGCGCAGTTCAACGGCAAGGAGTTCGGCGGTCGCAACCTGACCGTCAACGAGGCTCGCCCGCGCGAGGATCGCGGCGGCGGCGGCGGGCGCGGCGGCTACGGCGGCGGCGGCAACCGCGGCGGCGGCGGCGGTTACGGTGGTAATCGCGGCGGCGGCGGCGGCTACGGCGGCGGCGGCGGCGGCAACCGCGAGCCCCGCTGGTAAGTCTCGGCCGCGCGCGAGGCGAGCGAGCGACACTTCAACGAAGCGCCTCCGGCAAGATCGTTTCGTCGCCGGAGGCGCTTTCGAATTTTCACCCCACAACAACGAAAGATAAGGAAGGGCTCTGAAACGATCAGGGCGACAGGTCAGACAGAAAACTAGATGGAGAAATTCTCACAACTCGGGTTGCAGGCGGCGCTCGCGCGTCGCTGCGAATCCCTCGGATACACGGAACCCACGCCCATTCAGAAGGAAGCGATCCCGCTCGTCCTCGAAGGCGGCGATCTCATCGGCTGCGCCGAGACGGGCACGGGCAAGACGGCGGCGTTCCTGCTGCCGACCATTCAGCGCATGGCTGAAACGCCGCGCCCCGGCACGCGCGTGCTCGTGCTCGCGCCGACGCGCGAACTCTCGACGCAGATCGAGACGAGCTACAAGCAGCTCGCGCCCAAAGGCGCGCCCCGCTGCGTCAACGTCATCGGCGGCGCGAGCATGTCGAAGCAGAACGACGCTCTGCGCCGCGGCGTCGGCATCGTCATCGCCACGCCGGGCAGGCTCCTCGATCACGTCGAGCGCGGCACGGTCGATCTTTCACACATCGAAGTCCTCGTGCTCGACGAGGCGGACAGGATGCTCGACATGGGCTTCCTCCCTCAGATTCGCCGCGTGCTCGCGCTGCTGCCGAAGAAGCGGCAGACGCTGCTCTTCTCGGCGACGATGTCGTTCGAGATCGAGGAGCTGGCGCGGCGGACGATGCACGATCCCAAACTGGTCGAGGTGAGCCCGCGCGGACGCCCCGCCTCGCTCGTCGAGCAGACGGCTTACGCCGTCCCGGCGCAGTCGAAGACGGCGCTGCTGCTCGATCTCCTGGAGGTCGAGCGCGAGAGCGACAACTTCGAGCGCGTGCTCATCTTCACGCGCACGCGCCGCGCCGCCGAGCGCCTCTCGCACATCCTCGAAGCGCGCGACCACAGCGTCAACCGCATCCACGCCGATCGCACGCAGCCGCAGCGCGAAGCCGCCCTGCGCGGCTTCAAGGAGGGGCGCACGCGCGTCCTCGTCGCGACCGACATCGCGGCGCGCGGGCTCGACGTCGAGTCCGTCTCGCACGTCATCAACTACGACGTGCCCGAGGAGCCGGAGGCGTACGTCCACCGCATCGGGCGCACGGGGCGCGCGGGCAAGGTCGGCAAGGCGATCACGCTCGTCTCGCCCGTCGAAGAACTTCAGATGCGCGCGATCGAAAGGCTGACGGGGCAGGCGGTCGAGCGCGTCACTGCGCACGGCTTCGCCCCCGCGTCGCACGCGCACGCGGGCGCGCACCGCGCGTCGGCGACGACGGTCGCGGCTGGCGCGGCTGCGCCGTCGGGCGTCAAGCCGTTCCGCGCGCTGCGCCGCACGGGCTCTTCGTCGCGGCGCTCGTTCAGACCGCGTCGCGCGGGAAGGTGAGACGGCGACGTTTGTTCGCGAAGTTTTGATCGGCGCATGAGGCGCGGGTTTTCAGTCGGTTAACTTCGGAGGAGGCTTTCGTGGAGAAGCAGACTTATTCGGTCGGCGAGCGCGTGGAGAAGTTCTGCGCGAAGTGCGGCGAGGAGCGCGGGCACGTGGTCGCGTCGGTGACGAAGCGCGGGGCGATCTCGCGCGTCAGTTGCCCGCAGTGCGGCACGCGCAGCTCGTTTAAGGGCGGCGACGCGACCCAGCGGCGCGCGTCGGCGAAGGCGAGCGCGCCCTACGATCAGAAGCGCACCTACCGCGCGGGGCAGTCGCTCACGCACCCGACCTTCGGCGAGGGCGAGGTGACGGCGGTCATCGAGCAGAAGATTGACGTGCTCTTCCCCGACCGGATGCGCCGCCTCATCCACGCGCGCAACCAGGACTGACCCGGCGGCGGACGACGAGTTCGAAGAGGGAGCGGCGGCGACCCGTTTCGCGGATCGCCGCCGCCGAAGACGAAAGCCACGCGCGGCTACCGGTCGCGCGTGGCTTTCGTTTTTTTCGCAACCGCCTTTCGCGCGGCGGCGCGCCGCTATTCGGTCTTCGGCTTCGGCGCTTCGTAGTCGGTGTACTTGACGCGCATCCTCACGCGCAGCACGTCGCCGTTGCCGAGCACGAGCTGATCGTCGGCGAAGACGTAGGACGGCACCCAGTAGCGCCCGTCGTGCTCGCGGTAGTAGTCGAAGACGGGGAAGGCTTCTTTGCCCGCGGGGACGGCCTTGCCGCGCGCCTTGACCAACTGGAAGTCCTGATCGTCAATCCACACGCGCCCCTCGAAGAACCTGTCCTTCGTCTTCTTCGGGTTCGGCGCCACTCTGGGCGCGACGTCGAAGACGTATGTGTTCAGCTCGTCAACCTTCTCGGTGCCGACGTACTTGAAGTCGTACTGCCCGAGCTTCGCGGCTTCGAGGACGTAGAGCTGGATCGTGTTGAGATCGTCAATGTCGGTCTGCGACGGCGCGAGCGTGGGGATCGGCATCTGCAAGACCTTCTCCTGCTGCGCGCCCTGCGGGTCGAAGGAGATGCGCGAGACGCGGTGGTACTCGCCCGTCACCTGCCCGCCCATGCCGACCGACTGGATGACGGCGTCGCGCCGGAAGGCGTAAGACGTGAACGCGCGCTGGAACGCCGTCTCGTTGGCGATGAACTTACTCAGAACCTGCGCGGAGTCGGGCGACGACGCCGCACCCTGCGCGCGCGCGACCGAATGGAGCGCGACCGCGCACAGCGCCGCCGCGAGAAAATTGAGAATGCGTGTCCGTCTCATAACTATTGGTGAGCTGTACTTACGTCCGGCGGTGGGGCTCGCGCGGCGCGCGAGCCGAGCGACCCTTCGGCGAAGATTTGAGATGCGCGCGCGCCCGCCCCGTGTTGCCAGAATTCAGCGCCTCATTCCACGAACCCTACGCGGACGCGGTGCGGGATGATGCCGCGCTCCGCGCCCTCGTCGAGCAGGCGCTGGACGGCTTCGCGCCCCCGCGCCGTGTAGTCGAGCGTCAGCTCGTTGACCCACATGCCGACGAACTCGTCGGCGGTCGCCACGTCCATGTCGCGCGCGAACTGCATCGCGTAGCCGAGCGCGTCCTCGCGGTGTTCGAGCGAATACTCGATGCTCGCGCGGAGATGACGCGAGACCTCGCGCATCAAGTCTAAGCCTAAGTCGCGGCGGATGGCGTTGCCGCCCATCGGCAGCGGCAAGCCCGTCCGGTAGTGCCACCACTCGCCGAGGTCTAAGACCTTGTGCAGCCCCAGCTCCTGGTAAAAGAGCTGCCCCTCGTGGATCAAGAGCCCCGCGTCCGCCCGCCCCTCGCGCACGTGTTCGATGATCCCGTCGAAGGGGACGACCTCGTACTCGAAGTCGGGGCAGAAGATTCGGAGCGCGAGGAACGCGCTCGTGAGCGTGCCCGGCACGGCGATCTTGATCTTCGAGATGTCTTCCGGCTTGGCGACCTCGCGCGAGACGACGATGGGACCGTAGTTGTCGCCGATTGACGCGCCGTGCGGCAGCAGCGCGTAAGCGTCCGCGACGTAGGCGTAGGCGTGGAAGCTCAGAGCCGTCACGTCATAGACGCCGCGCGCCGCCTTCTCGTTCAAGGTCTGGATGTCTTCGAGGACGTGCTCGAAGCGAAGGTTGCCGGTGTCGAGCTTGTGCGTGGCGAGCCCGTAGAACATGAAGGCGTCGTCCGAGTCGGGCGAGTGCGCGACGGTGATCGTGCGCGTGTCTGTGGCTGTGGTTGTCATGGGATGAATCAGGTTCGGCAGATGCTAGATCAAAAAGTTGATGGCTCAAAGTGGCGACTACTCACCGCAGAGACGCGGAGACATCGCGGAGGTTACGCCGAGAAACATCTCTGCGGTTCCCTGCGCGAACTCCGCGCCTCTGCGGTGAAAGAAAGCAGCGGAGCATTCACCCCGCGGAGTCCGCGCCGAGTCGCCCGTAAAAGACCTTCGCGTCGTACTCTATACGGACGCGCCCCTCGCGCTGGTGCTCGTCGAAGACGCGGCGCAGGCGCGCGAGCATCGGCTCGTGGTTCGGGTGACCTTCGAGCGGGACGTATGACGAGGAGAGCAGGCGACCGCGCAAAGACGCGAAGTCAACCGGCTGAAAATTGTCGAACGACTTCACGCCAAACTCGCCGCCGAAGAACTCGGCGATGCGCTCGTCCGAGACCTGCTCGCAGTTGACCTGCGCGTAGTCCGTGCCGAACTCGCGCAGCAGGCTCTCGTAGTCGCGCAGGAACGGCGACGAGTCGAGCCGACGCATGTTCCAGACGAGCACGACTCGCCCGCCGGGCTTCAGTATGCGCCGGAACTCGCGCCGCGCCCCTTCAGGGTCGAACCAGTGGAACGCCTGCGCCGCCGTGACGAAATCAAAGCTCGCCGCGTCGAGCGTCGTCGCTTCCGCCGTGCCCTTGACGCTGCGGAAGTTCGGATAACTTTTCAAGTTCGCCTCGGCGACCGCGCGCATCGCGTCGTTCGGCTCGACGCACGTGACCTCGCAGCCCTCCCCCAGCAACAGTTCCGACAGGAAGCCCGTGCCCGAGCCGACGTCCGCGACCTTCGAGACCTTCGTCAGTCCCAACTCTTCGCGCAAAAGATCGCTCACGCCGGGCGGGTAACCGGGTCGGTGCGCGGCATAATTCTCGACGCGGTCGTTGAACCTCGTCGCCGTCTTACTTTCGCCCGCCTGTTCGCGACTCATCACCGTCAGCCTCGAAGAAAAGACCATAGCACGGCGATCCCGGTGGACGTGAAGGCGAGTCCGAGGAAGCCGACTATCGCGGGCGCGAGATAAAGCCGCAAGGGCGACGCGAGCCGCGCGCGGCTGTGATCCTGCCAGTCGTAGAGCACTTCCACGCGGTCGCCGATCTTATGGCTCGCCGGTCGGCTGGAGACCGGGTCTGTGAACTCAAACTCGCCGCCATCGCGCGCCGTAAAGCAGATGACGGGCGCGTAAGTCGCACGACCCCCGTGCATATACGAGGCGAGACTGATGACCCTGCCCTCTGCGCGCAGCGCGCCCGCGACGAAGCGTCGGACTCTAACAAAAAGCAGCACACCGATCAGCAGCAGCAACAAGCCGACGGCGGGCAAGATGAGCAGCTTGTATATCTCACTCATATGCGCCTGCATCGCCCGCGCGTCTTACGCCGCTGACAACTCGGCGACCGGGCGGTAGAGCGTGTCGCGCTCGACCGCTTCAAATCCGGCGTCGGCGATGAGCGCGGCGATCTCCCGCCTGGTCATCTTCACTTCGCCGCCGGCTTCGACGGAGTAGCTCTCGGTCAGCTCGCCGCCTTCGGTGATCGTGCCGTCGAGGTCGTTCGCGCCGTAGTGGAGCGCGACCTGCGCGAGACGCTTCCCCAACATGACCCAGTAGGCTTTGACGTGCGCGAAGTTGTCCAAGAGGAGGCGCGAGACGGCGACGGTTTTCAGAGAGTCAACGCCGGAGGGTCCCGGAAGCTCGGCGAGCTGCGTGCCCGGCGGGTAGAAGGCGAGCGGGATGAAGCACTGGAAGCCGCCGGACTTGTCCTGCTGCTCGCGCAGCCGGATCAGGTGGTCAACGCGATCCTCGATTGACTCGACGTGACCGTAGAGCATCGTCGCGTTGGTCTTCAACCCGGCGGCGTGGACTTTGCCCGCAAGCTCCAGCCAGCGCGCGGCGTCCGTCTTGTGCGCGCAGATCATCGAGCGCGTGGGCTCGCGGAAAATCTCCGCACCGCCGCCGGGGCAGGAGTCCATCCCGGCGTCTTTCAGCCGCTCGATCACGTCCTCGTCGCGCATCTTGTAGAAGTAGGTCATGTGGTCGAGCTCGACCATCGTGAACGCCTTCAAGTGCAGCCGCGGGTAGTCGCGCTTCAGGCTCGACAGCAAGTCCGTGTAATAACTGAACGGCAGCTTCGTGTTCAGACCGCCGACGATGTGCAGCTCTGTCGCGCCCTCTTCGACCGCCTCGCCCGCGATCTTCAGCGCCTCCTCGACGCTGTGCGTGTAGGCGTCCGGCTGGCGGGGCGTGCGGTAGAAGTTGCAGAACTTGCAGTCGGCGTAGCAGACGTTCGTGTAGTTGAAGTGGCGGTTGACGTTGAAGTAGGTGCGGCGGTCGTGCAGGCGTCGGCGCACGCTGTCTGCGAGCTTGCCGAGCGCCGCGAGATCGTCGGTCGCGTAGAGCGCGAGACCGTCGTCGAAAGTCAGGCGCTCGCCCGCCCCGACGCGCGCGGCGATGTCGTTCAGTCTCGGGTCGTGTGAAAATTGCATCGTTAAGATTCCGGACTCAAGATTGCAAACGCCGGAGCGCGCGGCTTCGGCACCATAAGCTCTCACAGCCGCGACGCCAGCGCCGCCCCGCCGAACGTGACGAAGAGGATCACGCTGACGAAGGCGTTGGTCGTGAAGAACGCCGCGTTCAGCCGACTGAGATCCTCGGCGCGCACGAGCGAGTGCTGATAGACGAGCAGCGCGGCGGTGGCGACGACGCCGGCGAGCGCGAGCCAGCCCAAGCCGACCGACAAGTATAACCCGACGAGCGCCGCGAACGCCCCCGCGTGGAGCAGGCGCGCGATCCAGAGCGCGCGAGAGACGCCGACGCGCGCCGGGATCGAGCGAAGTCCTGTGCGCCGGTCGAAGTCGTAATCCTGACAGGCGTAGAGCACGTCGAACCCGGCAGTCCAGAGCAGCACGACGAGCGAGAGCAGGAGCGGCGCGGGCGAATCGAGTGAGCCGCGCACGGCGATCCACGCGCCCGTCGGCGCAATCGAGAGACACCAGCCGAGGACGAGGTGCGAGAGCGACGTGAAGCGCTTCGTGTAGGAGTAGAGCAGGACGCTCGCGAGCGCGACGGGCGAGAGCAGAAGCGTCAGGCGGTTGAGCATCGCCGCGGCGACGAAGAAGAGCGCGGAGGCTGTGATCGTGAACGCCCACGCGAAGCGCAGCGACAACTGCCCGGCGGGGATGGCGCGCGCGCGCGTGCGCGGGTTGGCGGCGTCAATGTCTCGATCCGCGATGCGGTTGAAGGTCATCGCGGCGGAGCGCGCGCCGACCATCGCGGCGGTGATCCAAATGATCTGCCACGCCGAGGGAATCCCGCGCGCCGCGAGCACCGCGCCTAAGAAGGCGAAGGGCAGCGCGAAGAGCGTGTGCTCGATCTTGATCATTTCGAGCGTCGTGCGGACGCTCCGTGCGGCGGTCGTACTCGTCATCTCGTCGTTTGAGTTTAGCAAGTGTCGAGCCGGAGTCGCGGGCTGAGAGAAACTAAGGCGTCGCATCATCGCGCGGGAGGCAAAATGCGAAGCGGCGGCGCGGCGTTTGGCGTCGTGCCAAAGCGTCGCGCTTCAGCGCGGCTCCCAGTAGTCGGGCGACTCAGCCATCTCCGGGTCGAAGCGCTCCATCCAGCGCTCCGGGCGGTGCAGCTCGCGGAAGCCGAAGCGGCGGTAGAGCTCGTGCGCGTCCTTCGTCGCCAGCACCCAGCGGCGGAAGCCTTGCAACTCCGGGTGCGCGAGGATGACTTCCATCAGCCACTTCGAAAGTCCGCGCCCGCGGTGCTCTTTGACGATGAAGACGTCCGCCAGCCAAGCGAACGTCGCGTAGTCGGTGACGACGCGCGCGAAGCCGACCTGCTCCTCGCCGCGATAGACGCCGAACGGCAGGGAGTTCTCTATCGAGCGGCGCACGACTTCGATCGCGCGCCCGCGCCCCCAGTAGCTCTCCTCGCTGACGAAGCGGTGGACGACCCCGAGATCGAGCCTCGCGCTCTCGGTGCTAATCGTGTACTCGCCTCTGGTGATCTCGTGAGCCATCGCTTGATGAGTGACGAGTGACGAGTGACAAGCAAGACCAGTCAGCTTGGCTTGCCTGTCACTCGTCACTCGTCACAGCCACCTCTTCCTTCCACTCGGTCGCGCGCGTGTGCGGCACGCCGAACTGATCGAGGATGCGGAAGACGAGGTGGTCAACCATCTCTATGATCGTTTTGGGTCGGTGGTAGAACGCGGGGCTTGCCGGGAGTATCCGCGCGCCCGCGTGCGCGAGCCGCAGCATGTTCTCCAGGTGGATCGCGTTGTAGGGCGACTCGCGCGGGACGACGACGAGCTTGCGCCCCTCCTTCAAGGTCACGTCCGCCGCGCGGTGGATGAGGTTCGTGCCCGCGCCCGACGCTATCGCGCCGAGCGTGCCCATCGAGCAGGGCACGACGATCATCCCGGCTTGCGGGTGCGAGCCCGACGCGGGCACGGCAGCCATGTTGTCGAGCCTGTGCCAGCGGACGAGCTTCGAGTCGGCGGGCAGACCGATCAAGTCATTCAACCCGCGCACGTCGCCCTCTTCGAGCGTCGCGCCGAGTTCGACGCGCGCGACCACAAGCGCCGAGCGCGACGTGATCAGGTTCACGCGCTCGACCGCGCCGCTCGCCGCCAGGTGCGCGAGCGTCCGCTGCGCGTAGATCGCGCCTGACGCGCCTGTGACTGCTACCGTTAATTCCATGCGGCTTTGATCGTCCGGCGGAAATATACGGTTGGCGCATAGCACGCGCAAGGCGGCTCGTGCCACACCGCGCATGTTAGAATCTTCGCGGACTGGCGGCGCGGCATGAGCGAAGATTTATTTCTCGAAGATTTTAACGCCGACGGCGGGCTGAGGCTCACCGCCGCGACAGGGGTTCTACTGTGTTCCGTCGTGACGCTAACCGGCACTTCCCACGTCGGATTCTTCACGCGGCTTTCCGCAATTACGTTTAGTTCGTTGCCATACATCATTGCCTTTGCTCTCGGGAAACGGCTGCTCACTTCGAGAAGACTGAAGATCGCAACGAGCGGCGGGCTGGTTATCTACACGGTGTTGGACTTAATGGTTCGTTACCAAGCGTTCTTTAACGCTACCCGTTCAACAGCCGGGGTCGCAGTTGTGTTACTGATGGTAGCTTCCGTGCTGATCATTCCCGCCGGAGCTGCTATCACTTATCTTTTCCTTCTCCTCTTGGGCGTCGGGGAACACCAAGGATGAGCCTGAGCGAGATCGAACAACTCTTGCGCGCGCACAAGTCGGGCGAGCTTGAGACGCGCGACGCGGCGCGGCGGCTGGCGAATCTTCATTTCGAGGAGACGCCGAGCGCGAGGGTGGATCACGCGCGCGCCGCGAGGCAGGGCTTCCCCGAAGTCGTCTTCGGTCAGGGGAAGACGCGCGCGCAGGTCTGCGAGATCGTCGAGCGGCTCATCACACGCGCGCCGAACGTGCTCGTGACGCGCACGGACGCGGAGACCTACGGCGAGGTGCGCAACATCGCGACCGACGCCGAGTGGCACGAGTCCGCGCGCATGATCCGCGTCGTGCGCGACCGCACGGAGCGGGGGCTCGGAGAGATCGGGATCGTGACGGCGGGTACGAGCGACATCCCCGTCGCGGAGGAAGCGGCGCTGACGTGCGAGGCGATGGGCAACCGCGTGGCGCGCATCTGGGACGCGGGCGTCGCCGGAATCCACCGCATCCTCGCCGAGCGCGCGCGGCTGCGCGAGTTTCGCGTCGTCGTCGTCGCGGCTGGCATGGAGGGCGCTCTTCCCAGCGTCGTCGGCGGGCTCGTCAGTGCGCCGGTCGTCGCCGTCCCGACGAGCGTCGGCTACGGCGCGTCGTTCGGCGGGCTCGCGGCGCTCCTGGGGATGCTCAACTCGTGCGCGTCGAACGTCGCGGTCGTCAACATAGACAACGGCTTCGGCGCCGGCTTCGTCGCGAGCCTCATCAACCGAAAACAGGAAAATGAAGTACTGAGTACTGAGTACTGAGTACTGAGTCGGGAACAACTCAGCGAATGCGCCGTCGGCTTTTACTCAGCACTCGGTACTCAGTACTCAGCACTCTCATCGTCGCGTTGGTGATGGCGAGCGCGGGCTGCGGCGCGCGGCGCACGCCCGATCTGGCGCGCATCTTCGAGCGGGCGCGGGCGCGCAAGGGCAAGCCGCCGCTCGTCGTCGTCCCCGGCATCCTCGGCTCGGTGTTGCAGAACGGCAAGACGGGCGAGATCGTCTGGCCCTCGGCGATCCGCTCGGACGTTGACGGTCTCTCACTGCCCGCGACGCCGAACCTCGCCGCGAACCGCGACGATCTGGAAGTCGGCGGCATCGTCACGAGCGCGCGGCTCTTCCCGAAGCTCGAGCGCTTCTCTCCGGAAGTCCTCGTCTATCGCGAGCTGCTGCGCGCGCTCCAAAGTTACGGCGGCTACCGCGAGGGCAGTTGGGAGCACCCCGCGCCGGGCGACTACGAGGACACCTACTACGTCTTCCCCTACGACTGGCGGCGCGACAACGTCGAGTCGGCGCGCCTCCTCGTCAGCCGGCTCGGCGCGCTCAAGCGAAAACTGAATAAGCCCGATCTGCGCTTCAACGTCCTCGCGCACTCGATGGGCGGGCTCGTCGCGCGCTACGCGGCGGCTTACGGCGACGCCGACCTCCCGCCCGAAGGCACGGCGCCCGCGCCGACGTGGGAAGGCGCGCGCGACATCGCGAAGATTTTCATGATCGGCACGCCGAACGAAGGGTCGGCTGAGGCGCTCGTGACGCTGCTCGAAGGCTACTCCGTCACGGAAGGCTTGCGCCGCCGCGTGCACCTCTTAAACAAGCTCTCGCGCGAGGACGCGATCACCGCGCCCTCGATCTTCGAGTTGCTCCCGCACGACGGCGCGGCGCGCTTCCTCGACGAGAACCTGCAACCCGTCCAAGTTGATCTCTACGATCCGGCGGCGTGGCGCGAGTACGGCTGGTCGCCCGTCAACGATCCGGACTTCCGCCGGCGCTACAGCGAGGGGCGCTTGCGCGACGAGGAGGCGCGGCGCAAGCCGGGCACGCTCGAAGTGCTGGATCAATACTTCGCGGCGGTGCTCCGGCGCGCGCGCCGCTTCCAAGACGCGCTCGACGCCGCCGCGCTGCCGCCGCCGCGCCCGGTCGCGCTCTACGCCTTCGGCGGCGACTGCGAGGAGACGCTCTCCGCGCCCGTCCTCCTGCGCGATCCGAAGTCGCAGCGCTGGCAGACGCTCACGCAGCCGCGCCCCTTCCGCAACTCCGCGGGGCGCGAGTGGACGCGCAAGGAGGTGGAGCGCGCGATGTACGAGCCGGGCGACGGTCGCGTCACGCGCCGCTCGCTCCTCGGCGAGTCGCACGTCCCGCCGCGCGGGAGCGAGCTCTTCGTCAGCCCCTACGCGCTCGCCTACGCCGTCTTCGCCTGCGATCTGCACAGCGACCTGCAAAAGAACAAGACCCTCCAGGACAACGCGCTCACGCTGCTGCTGAGCGAAGTGATGAACTAGCGGCGTGTCGGAGCCGACGCCTCCCCGGTCGGCTCGCCCGTCGGCGCGGGCTCGTCCGGCGGGGGGAACGTCCTTTTCACAGCCGCCCACCCGCCGCCGAGCGCCCACGCGACTGTCGCGACGACGAGCGCCAGCGCGGCGAAGAAGATGAGCGCGCGCGCCTCCGCCGGGAGCGGGTGGAGGCGGCTGAGCAACGGCAGCCCCGCCAGGTAGTCGCTCACCTTGACCCACACCTCTCGCAGCTTGTCGAGGCTGGACCACACCGAGAGCAGGAGCGCCCCGCCGACGAGCGACGCGGGGACTACGACGAGCCCGCGCAGGAACGGCTTGTTGCTCATGTAGTCGCCGAGCGCCCTGACGACGATGTGAGTGCCAGCCGTGACGGCGAGCGCGACGAGCCCGAAGCGCTGGATGTTGGCGTCAACCAGCAGGACGCCGCCGACGATGAGGAACGCCTCGAAGGCGTAGAGCAGCTTGACGAAGTGCTTGAAGAGCAGGTTCGGGAAGCTGCCGGGCACGGCGACTTGGACGACGCCCCAGAAGACCTGCGCGAGGCGCGTCACCCACGCGGCGCGCCGCTCCGCGACGCGCCGCCGCTCGGCGAGCGACTCGAGCATCCCGCCGAAGACGCGCGACGAGCGCGCCATCAACTGCACCACCTCCCGCGGGTCGAGCGAGCGATCGACCTCGTAGCCTTTCGGGTCTTTGAAGTAGCCGACCAGCTTCGAAGGGTCGGCGCACGACTCGAAGAAGTCGAGCACCGTGCCCTTGCCGAGCGGCGACTTCGCGAGCTGCCGCTTGACCTCCTCGAGCGCGGCGTGCGCGGGCACGGAGCTGGCTTTGAGGAGCAGCTGGATGACCTCCCTGCGCACGTCATCGCGCCTCTCCTCGTCGAGCAGCTCCTCTTTCAGAATCTCCTCCTGCGCCTCCTTGATGAGCGCGTCGCGCTGATCCTTGCGCGCCCGCTCCTCGCCTGACATGCTCCCGACCGGCTCGCCCTCGACCGGCAGGAGCGTGCGGATGAGTGTCTCGGCGGCGTCGAGTCGCCCCCAGAGGATGTCGTTCGTGCGCCACTCGCGCTTGAGGAACGCGCCGAAGTGACCGAGCGCCGTGCCGCCCAGCTTGCGCCGCCCGCGCCCGCCGTCGCGCTCCTCCATGTCGGTCTTCAGTTCGTCTATGAGGGAGAAGGCGTCGTAGGGGCTGACGCGGACCACGTCCACCGCGCCGATCTCGCCGACCCCCGTCTCGTACATGACGGGGAAGATGACTTGGTCGAAGAGGTGATAGTCGTCGTAGTAGTGGCGCAGCAACGCGCGCGCCCAGTCGGCGGCGGGCGCGTCGGCGGCGGGCGGCGGGGCGCCCATCGCCCCGAAAAGTTCCCCGCACTTATGCGACGACTCGATGATGGCTCTCTTGAAGTCGCCCTCGGCGTCGCGGTTGAACTCGCCCTTGAACCTACCGGCTAAGCGCCCGGCTATGGCGTCGAGCGCCGCTCTGGCAGGCGTGCCCTCACGCACCATCGCGCTGGCGGCGGCGGCGCGGCTCTCGCCCGAAGCCGAGAGGAGTAGCTGCCTGAGCGCGGCGACGGTGACGCCCGTCCGCTCCGGGTCGAGCAGATCGGCGCCCGCCTCGCCCGCGACGCCCTTCTTCCCGCGCAGGGGGTTGGCTGTGCCCCGGCGCTGGTAAGGCGCCTGCGCGAGCAGGAGCGGTTCGGTCGCCCCGCTGAATTCCAGCCTGCGGACGCGGTGCAGCGCGGCACGGAAGTCGCCGAGAAACCCTCGCCGCGCGGACAGTCCGGCTGCGGGGCTGTCGCCGAAGACCTCCCTGAGCTTGTTCTTCAGTGCGGCGTCGTCGGCGCAAGTCAGCTCGTCGATCTTCGAGCGCAGGAAGCCGAGGCGGCGCAGCCGGTAGTCGAGATCGAAATCGAGGAGGAAGCGGCTCTGCGGGGGCTTCGCGCCGCCGCCCGACTCCTCCGCGCTGAGGCTGTAGGTCTGATCGCGCCAAGCGCGCACGAGGTCACGCACCGCCGCGAACTCGTCGGAGTCCTCGCCGAGGTTGGCGGCGCGCACGATGATCCGCGCCAGATCGTCGGTCAGCGCCGCGACCTTGACGCGGTGGTAGCCGCCGTAGCCCGTGCCGTACTCGGCGACCATCCCCTCCATGTACCTCGTCGCGTAGTCCTTGGCGTCGTCGTCGCGCCCGGCGGGCTTCGTCGCCGCGTCGCTTTTGCCCTCGCGCTGCTTGCTCTGCTTGCGCCAGCGCACGTCGTCCTCGGCGCCGTCCACGAAGTGGCGGATGCGCTCGATGAGGCGGTTGCGCTCGCCGATGCGCTGGATGTCTTCGCGGATGGTCTCGGTCGAGACCGAGGGCGAGAGCGCGAAGAGCGTGTTCTGCAGCACGTCCACGTCGCGCGCGCGGTCGGCGGCGTCGAGCGGGCTCTGCGGATCGGGATCGACGAAGACGAGCTTGCGGACGACGGGCAGCTCGGAGCGGCGGCGCAGCAGCGTGTCGATGGCGTAGCCGAAGGGCTTGTTGTCGAGGTCGCCCCCGTCGGCGAAGGCGCGCGCGGCGAAGTCCTGCGCCGGGTCGCCGCCGCCGTCGTCCGCGCCGCCGCGAGCCTCGCCGAGGCGCCGACTCCGCGCGCGCGGCGTCAGGTACTCCAGAAAGAAGTCGCGCCACGCGGGGCTCGCCGAGAGCAGGGAGGCGCGCCTGTCTTCGACCACGTCCGAATAGACGTCGTGCACGGCCGCGTCGATGTCCTTCAGGCGCATCGGCTCGAAGGCGACGGGGAAGGAGGAGGTGCAGCGCGCGGCGAAGGCGAGGAAGGGGTTGTAGAAGCGCTCGAAATGGTTG
>JAIVGV010000457.1 GCA_020201365.1 Acidobacteriota bacterium | reverse complement strand
CCCCTAACCCCTATCCCCCATCCTCCGCTCTTCACCCTCCGAAGCTGCGGCGGAAGAGGTAGGACATCTTGATGAAGAAGGTGCGACCGTTGCGGCGGAAGCCGGGCTCGAGCTGCCCGGTGAAGGGGTTGAAGAAGCCGCGGTTCATGTCGTCGTTGTAGCCCGCGTAGAAGGCCGTGCCGGGGTTCGGAGTCCAGCCCAGCAGGAACTGACCGCGGAAGTTCGACGTGATCGAGCTGTAGTCTATGCGCGCGCGCGCGAAGGTGAAGCGCGTGAACTGGTAGACGCCGCGCAAGCTAACGATGTTCTCGTCGAAGGCGACGCGGTTGGTGTCGTGGCGCGTGAGGCGATCCTTCTCGACGCTGAGCGTGAGGTTGAGATCGTTGGTCGCCTTGTAGCCGACGTTGCCGTTCGTGTAGAGGAGGTTGCCGCCGCCGGGATCGAGCGGCGCGCCCTGCCCGGCGACGAGCGCGGCGGGGCTGACGCGCGGGAAGCGGGGGCCGTTGCCGAAGTCGAAGTCGTGCTCGCCGAAGCGGTAGCCGAAGAAGTAGAAGAAGTTGATGCGCTTGGTCGGCGTCGAGCCGACGTAGAAGAAGGGGTTGCGCGAGCGCAGGGAGTGTTCCGGCAGGCCGCTCGCGAAGGCGGTCTCGCCGAACTCTGAGGCGAAGACGCGCTCGTAGCCCCAGTTGTAGCCGAGGCGGATGAAGGACTGGCGCTGGAGGTTCGGTCCGATCTGCACCTCGTCGCTCCAGTTCTGCATCCGCGCCTGCCAGTCGAAGTTGCCGCCGAGGTAGTTGTAGAAGACCCACTGGACGACCCGCGCCTTCGGCTTCGGCTCGGTGGCGTAGGTGACGTTCGAGTTGTGGTTGTTGGTGTTCAGGCGGCGGGTGAACCCGACGTCGTCGCGGTATCCGGCGGTGCGCCCCGCGCCGTTGAAGTTGACGGAGAGGTGGCGCGCGTTGCGGCTGTAGTCGTAGGCGTAGGCGAAGCCGTTGAAGGTCCGGCAGACGTCATCGACCGGGTCTTTGCCGAGCGAGCAGCGGCGCGCGTTCGTGCCGAGGACTTGGAACTGGACGGTCGTGATCTTGTCGAGGCGGAAGCGCGCGTCGAAGCCGCCGACGTGGCTGCTGCGGTTGACGAAGTCGTAGGTCGTGGCGAGCAGTCCCACGGTGTTCTCGCTTCCGACGTCGCGCTTGAGGCGGAGGATGCCGATGGTGGCGTTCTTGCCGTCGAGACGCTCAATCCCGGCGGGGAGGTTTTCGGGATCGAAGCGGCGGTCGTCCTCGAAGTTGCCGGGCGCGTTGTCGGAGGCGACGAGCAGACCGAAGGTGTTGCGCCCGCGCTTGCCCGTGAGCTTCGCCGCGACGTCCGGGTCAACAATCGTGCGCGTGTGGACGGCGGCGATGAGCGTGTTGAAGATGTCTATGCCTTCGAGGAAGAACGGTCGCTTCTCCTGGAAGAAGATCGGGAAGCGCTGGTTGGCGGTGTTCACGGTCGCGTCCGCCTCGACCTGCGCGAAGTCGGGGTTGACGGCGAGGTCTAGCGTGACGGTCGGCGTGATGCCCCACTTGGCTGTCAGCCCCGGATCGAGACCGACGGGCTGGTTGACGAAGTGACCGGGATCGATCGCGCCGCGCGCGCCGTCCTGCGCCTGACTGAAGCGGCGCACGCGCTTGCCCGTCTCCGAGACGGTGATGCTCGGAATCAGCTCGAGCGTGCGCTCGGTCGAGACGCCTTCGAGCCCCGTCATGTGCGCCGCCTGCGCGAGCGTGGACGACTTGTCGCGCGAGATCGGCACCCACGAGTCCATCTCGTCGTTGAAGCGATCAATGTTGCGCCAGAAGTGGACGCCCCACTGCTTGTCCTTCCCCGCTTCGTAGCGCAGCGACTTGAACGGGATCGCCACCTCGACCGTCCAGCCGTCCTGCGTGATCGTGCCCTTCGACTCCATCACGACGTCAACGGAGAAGTCCGTGCCCTGCCCCTCGGTGTAGATGCCGTCCTGCTGAATGCCGTAAGGGTTCCAGCCGAGCAGGTACGCGCGGCGCTGATCGTTGAAGGTGTCGAGATAGACGCGGACGTTGTCCTCGCCGAAGACGTTGTCGCGCTTGGCGACGGTGGCGCGCACCTTGTCGGGCTCGTCGTAGCAGTGGAACGCGAAGTAGAGGAAGCGGGCGTCGTAGCCGATCAGAACTTCGGTCGGCTTCGAGGGCGCGATGTTGTCGCCGGGGTTGATCTGGTAGAAGTCTTTGAGGACGACTGCCTGCTTCCACACCTCGTCGTCGAGCTTGCCGTCGATCACCGGCGCTTTGTCGAAGCGCGGCACGCGCACGGGCGACGCCTTCTCGGCGGGCAGCGTGATCGTGCCCGAAGTGGTGCGGACGGTGCTCGCCGCGCCCTTCGAGCCGACCTTGCTCGGCTCGTTCGACGTGGCGGGCGCGTTCGTCGCCGCGGGCGACGCGGCGGCGGGGCTCGGCGAGGCGGCGGCGCTCGCGTCCGGCGAGCCGGTCGGCGGCGGGACGGTCGGCTGCGTGGAGGGAGAGGGGCTGGCGGCGGGCTTCGTCACACCGCTTTGCGCGCGTGCGTGCGGCGCGGCGAGCGCGAGCGCGGAGCAGATCAGCATTAGCGGTAGTCGCTTCATAAGTGTCCTCCACCTTCCACGCAGGCGTGGGGCTTCGGTCAGCGCCGCGCGCCGGTCGCGCGCGGCATAGACCGCCCCGCCCCCCGCGCGCCGTCCGGCGGTCGCGGGTCGTCTGCGTTGAGAAAAATTTTTCTGACTGGCGGCGACTACCGCGGTGGGTCTCGACGCGACTCCCGCGCCGCGCGGGGTCGCACGAACTGTTCAACTCTCAAACGTCCGCGCCGCACGCTTAGTTCCCGCGTATCGGCGCGGGGATGAAATTTTGTCGCGGAAAGAAACTCGACTTATGAAACTGACTCGGCATGAATGCGTCTGACGCGGGGCTCCCACAGGCACCCGTCAATGTTCCGAGACCCACCACGAACGTTGACGAGCCGTAGCGAGCCGGGGAGCCCCGCATAACCCTCGCGACTCTCGGCGCCCGCCCGCGCGCGGCGCTCTCTTAAACTTCACTACCCCGCCCCGCGGCGAAACGTGTAAGCCTTCCTTCACTCCGCGACGCGGCGGTAGAACACCTGCGTCAGCGTCATGCCCGGCAGCTCGATCCTCAAGTTCTTGACCAGCAGCCCGAACGCGCGCTCGCCGTTGAGCACGCGGTCGGCGAAGGTGGCGGAGAAGGCGGCGCGCTTGCCGTTGGCGTAGGTCTTCGTGGCGGTCAGCTCCGCGCCGTCGAGGCGGATGTCGGAGAGCGTCGCGGCGCGGTCGCCCTCGCGGCTCGTGATCGAGAGCTCGCCGTCGTCGCCGACTATGACCTCGATCACGTAGTCGTCCTCGATGCCGACGTAGCGCCCCGCGTAGTCCCGCACATTCTGACGGGCGACAGGCTCAAAATGTTTCTCCTTAATCTTATCTTTCCGCTTCTGGCCTGCGGACAAAGGCGCGAGCGCGAGGCAGAGCGCGGCGGCGACGGCGGCGCGGGCGAGTTTCGATCTCATCTCACTGCTCCCTTCCGTCGGGCTTCTGCGTCAGGACTTCGTGGAAGAATTCGAGCGCGCGCGGGTCGCCCGACTCGCCGAGCCAGTGGATCGCCGCGCGGCGCACCTGCGCGTTCGGGTGCGACTTCGCCGCCTTCAGCAGGAGCGGCACGGCTTCGTCCGCCGGTCGCTCGCTGATCGCGTGCAGCGCCTGAATCTGGATCTGCGTCTCGGCGCTGTCGCTATCGAGCGTGTCGCTCAGGAGTTGCAGGCTGCGGCGGTCGGCGCGCTCGCCGAGCATGTGCAGCGCGACCGTGCGCATCCCCGTGTCTTCGCCCGAGCGCGCGACCTCGAACAGCTTGTCCTCGGCGCGCTGCGACTT
>JAIVGV010000456.1 GCA_020201365.1 Acidobacteriota bacterium | reverse complement strand
AAGCCGTCCACGAGCTGAGCCAAAGGTAAGGCACCAAACTTAGAAAGAGAGATTCCCCTAATGCAGAGAGCTACCCCCCTGCGGCTCGCCCTGTCCGCCTGTGTTCTGTTCTCCCTCACCGCAATCCCGGCGTTAGCCAAAGGCTGCAAGCCGACGATTGACAAGAAGAACGTCATGGTCGAGCTGCAGATCGAAGGCTTCAACTCGAACCGCAAGCTCGTCTTCGTCCTGCCCGTCAACGCCAAGAAGGGCGTCAAGGGCAGCGGCGTCGGCACGATCCAGTCGCCGCTGGGCGGCAAGTCCGCCAACTACTCCTACACGGTTGACATCGCCGAGGAGCAGGACGGCGGCGCGGTCGTCGAGCTGACGGTCGTGGCGACGCTGGACGGCGGCGCGACGCGCACGCTCAAGCGCACGGTCTTCGTCGCCTTCGAGCAGATCGTCGAGCAGATGTACGTCGGCGGCGTGAACATGAAGGCGTACTTCAAGATGAAGCCCGTCACCTGCCACGACATCGCCGAGTAGCGCGCGCGCCGCGCAAGCTGCTACGCTACGCGGTGTGAGCGAGCCATACGACGCGCTGCTCCTCGTCTCCTTCGGCGGACCCGAAGGGGCGGGCGACGTGCTGCCCTTCCTCGAAAACGTCCTGCGCGGTCGTAACGTCCCGCGCGAGCGCATGCAGCAGGTCGCGCGGCAGTACGAACAGTTCGGCGGCGTCAGCCCCATCAACTCGCAGAACCGACGACTCATCGCCGCCCTGCGCGCCGAACTCGACTCGCACCACGTCACGCTCCCCATCTACTGGGGCAACCGCAACTGGCACCCCTTCTTAGCCTCCGCCATCGGCGACATGAAGCGCGACCGGATCAGGCGCGCGCTCGCCTTCGTCACCTCCGCCTACAGTTCTTATTCGGGCTGCCGACAGTACCGCGAAGACATCGAGCGCGCCCGCGGCGGAGTCGGCGAAGACGCGCCCTCGGTCGAGAAGCTGCGCGCCTTCTACAACCACCCCGGCTTCGTCGAGCCCAACGCGGAGAATCTGAAGTCCGCGCTCTCTCAAATTCCGACAGAGCGGCGAGCCGCCGCGCGCGTCGCCTTCACCGCGCACAGCATCCCCGCGGCGATGGCTGCGGGCTGCGAGTACGAAGCGCAACTGCGCGAGACGTGCCGACTCGTCGCCGAGCGCGCGGGCGGGAATAGTTGGCAGCTCGTCTTCCAGAGTCGCAGCGGCGCGCCCACGCGCCCGTGGCTTGAGCCGGACATCCGCGATCACCTGCGCGCGCTGAAAGCCGAAGGCGCGACGGATACGGTCGTGCACCCCGTCGGCTTCATCTCAGATCACATGGAGGTCGTCTTCGATCTCGACGCGCAGGCGCGCGCCGTCGCCGAAGAGATCGGCTTGAACATGATCCGCGCCGCGACCGTCGGCGCGCACCCCGCGTTCGTCTCCATGATCCGCGAGCTGATTCTGGAGCGCACCGAAGGCTTGCCCCGGCGTTTCTTAGGCGCGCGCGGCGCGAGCCACGACGTTTGCCCGGCTGACTGCTGCCTGCCCGCGACGCAACCGACACAACCCACGGCGGCAAACGCGGAACGAGTTTCACGACCGTAGGGGCAGGGCTCGTCGCTGCCCCTACCATCTCGTTCGACGCCGAAGCTTCTCAGATGAACTCGAACGTGCGCCGCGTCGTCATCGTCGGCGGAGGGGTGAGCGGTCTCGCCGCCGCGCACCGGCTCGTTACGCGCGCGCGTTCCTCGTCAACGCCGCTCGAGGTCACACTCGTCGAGGCTTCGCCGAGGCTCGGCGGCATCGTCCGCACGGAGCGGCGCGGCGGATTCCTGCTCGAAGCCGGTCCCGACTCGTTCATCTCAGAGAAGCCCGAAGCCCTCACGCTCGCGCGCGCGATCGGTCTCGAAGGGAAACTGACGGGGACGAACGAGGCGCACCGGCGCGCCTTCATCGTCCGCGGCGGGCGACTGCGCGCCGTGCCCGAAGGCTTCCAACTGCTCGCGCCCGCGCGCCTGCTCCCCTTCTTCACGTCCGACTTCATCGGCTGGCGCGGCAAGGCGCGCGTCGCGCTTGAGCTGTTCGTGCCGCGCCGCGCGGGCGACGACGAAGACGAGAGCCTCGCCGAATTCGTCCGCCGACGCTTCGGGCGCGAGGCGCTCGAACGCCTCGCGCAGCCGCTCGTCGGCGGCATCTACACGGCAGACCCGGAGCAGCTCTCTTTGCGCGCGACGATGCCCCGCTTCGTCGAGATGGAGCGGCGCGCGGGCAGCGTCACGCGCGCGCTCCTTCAAGCGCGGCGGCGCGCGGCGCGAAACAATGACGATGAGCGCGGTACGAGCGGCGCGCGCTATAGCCTCTTCCTCTCGTTCGACGAAGGCGTACAAGTGCTCACGGATCGCCTTGCTGCGCTTCTCCCGCCCGACTGCGTGCGGCTCAACGCGCGCGTCGCGTCGCTGGGCTTCGACGCCGACGCGCGCGCCTGGCGGCTGCGTGTCTCGTCAAGTAAGACCACGGCGCGCGATGAAATCCCGGCGAGTGGAGATTCGTCGGAAGGAATCTTGACGGCTGATGCCGTCTGCCTCGCGCTCCCCGCGTACGCCTCGGCGCGTCTGCTTCGCGGCACGGACGCCGCGCTCGCCGAAGAACTCGACGCGATCCCTTACGCCTCGACCGCGACGGTGAACCTCGCGTACCGCCGCGCCGACATCCCGCACCCGCTCGACGGCTTCGGCTTCGTCGTCCCCTTCGTCGAGCGGCGCGCGACGCTCGCCTGCACGTTCAGCAGCGTCAAGTTCGACGGTCGCGCGCCCGAAGGTCACGCGCTGCTGCGCGCCTTCGTCGGCGGCGCGTTGCAGCCGGAGATGTTCGGGCTTGACGAAGACGCGATGGCCGCCGCCGTGCGCGAAGACCTGCGCGATCTGCTCGGCGTCGGCGCGCCGCCCCTGTTCGCGCGCGTCGAGAAGTGGTCGCGCTCGATGGCGCAGTACACGGTCGGGCACTTAGCCCGCGTCGCGCGCATACGCGAACGGCTCGCGCGCTTCCCGACGCTCCGACTCGCGGGCAACGCCTACGAAGGCGCGGGGCTGCCCGACTGCATACGGACGGGCTGGAAAGCTGCGGACGAAATCGTTCAGGTATTAATTTCGACTTGAATCCACCGCGACAGGCGTTCACCGCAGAGGCGCAGAGAGCCGCAGAGGGGGCGCAGAGAAGAAAGGGTTTTCTCCGCGTAAACTCCGCGGTTCTCTGCGCCTCTGCGGTGAATATCAACGCGCCGAACGCTCAAGAAGCGAATGACCCGGAGCCTCGACTAACCACTCACAAATAGATGACGTGCGACTGCCGCCAGAGGTGCGCGGGGATCGTGCCGGGCGCGGCGGGGGTGAGGAGGATGACGTAGTTGGCGTCCGCCGACGAGGAGGCGTGCGCGATTGCGTCCCAGAAGTCGGGCGCGGGCTGAGCGTCGCCCGTGTGCGCGCCGTTCGCGGACGCGCTCGCGTCGGGGGCGACGAGGGCGAGGCGGCGCAAAGATGCGTACAAGTGTTCGCGCCCCGCCCCGTAGCTGCCGATGTCCGTGCCGAGCGTGAGGCGGACTTCGGAGCGCTCCTCGATGAAGTGTGCGACGAGCGAGGCGGCGAGGGTGACGCCGCGCTCGAAGCGTGTTGATGCGCGTTCGGGATCGTCGTCGGCTGCGGGGCGCGCGTCGAGGACGACGTGGACGCGCCGTTCGTCTTCGGAAGTGAACTCGCGCACGGTGAGGTGGCGCGCGCGCGCGGTCGCCTTCCAGTGAATGTAGATCGTGACCCGCGCCGCGGCGTGTGGAGAGTTGGCGACCGAGGTTCATGGGGAGGAGGTGCAGCTCGTCGCTGGCGGGTTCGAGGCGTGGGTAGATGACGAGATCGACGTTGCGCGCTTTGAGCCGGCGGCGCAGGCGGAAGAAGCCGAAGGGGAAGCGCGTGGAGAGTTCGAAGCCCGTGACGAGGACGTGACCGCGGCGCGGGAAGACCTGTTCGACGCGCTGCTCGGCGCGGGAGCGCGCGGGGACGTGCATGAAGTAGGCGAGGGGTTGTTTGTCGAAGCGTCGGCGGCGGAGGCGGAGGCGGAGTTTGGCGCGCGGGTCGTGTTCGAGCTGGTGTCGCCATGCGACGAGGACGGAGAAGGAGGGGAGGAGTCGTTTGGAGTTTCGCACGCCGACGAGGACGGGGGCGGGCTCGCCGGCGAAGATGTGATCGGGGAAGCGCGCGGAGACGGAGAGCTCGCGCAGTTGCGTGCGCGCGGCAGCCCAGGAGACGAAGAGCGTGGAGGCGAGGAGCGAGAAGACGAGGAAGAGCAGGTTGTTGCCGGTGTTGTAGGCGGCGAGTCCGACGACGAGGAAGATGCCGCAGAAGACCGTGCCGCCCGTGGTGAGTTGGAGCGGCGGGTCAAACGCGCGCGACTCTTTGCCAACGCGTTTGACGAGCGGCGGGACGACGAAGATCGTGATGAGCGCGATGAAGACGAGCGAGAGGATCGCGCCCCAGCGCGTCAGCTCCCAGTCGTTCGTGCGCCGCGCGAGCCACGTCAGCACGGCGGTCGCCAGCCCGCCGAGCACCAGCAGCGTCCCAAGGATCGATCTCCACCACGCGCGCAGCATTCGTACCTATGACTCTTCGTTATCCAAAAAAAAATCGTGGACAGCGCGCTGCGCGCTAGTGAGGTGCTTGCCCCAGTGTATCCAGAATGTGAATCTCCACTCCCACACGGCATCAACGGTGCGCCGCTCGTCATACAGGGCGAGACCTTCTTTCAAATCTCGATAGATGTCAGCCAAGTCGTCGTTAAGGCTGTTAGAGACGGGAGACTCTTCTTTCAGCGGGTGGAAAACGTCGTAATAGCTACTCACAGGCAGGCGGGCGAATTTCTCATAGACTCGTCGCCAATCGTCTTGTGAGACCCTGTCTTGTTCGTGAGCCTCCGCATCTCCAAACCCCAAGTCGGGCAACTGCAAAGCTGCTACATGTAGCTCGGCAAGGAGAACGCACGCTTCCCACATTGCCTCGCTTGCGTCAGTAAGTTCACCTTCAGCCCAATCGCAATAACGCCGCGCGAGCTCGGCAAAATGACTGCGGCGGGATCAATATCTCCTGCTTTTATTAATTCCACTTTGTCGTTTAGATCGGCACGCTGATCGTCTTCATGATCTCGCGTAAGACCGCTTCCGCCTCTTCGCTGCGGCGCAGGGAGGACGAGAAGCGCGAGTTGACGACGAGGCGGTGGGCGAAGACGGGCAGGACGAGGCGCTTGATGTCGTCGGGGACGCAGTAGGTGCGATCTTCGGTGAGCGCGAGAGCCTGCGCGGCGCGGAAGAGCGCGAGCGTGCCGCGCGGGGAGACGCCGAGGTCGAGCATCTCCGAATCCCTCGTCGCGGAGACGATCCGCATCAGGTAGTCAATGAGCGCGTCGTCCACCACAACGTCCGCGACGGCGCGTTGCAG
>JAIVGV010000286.1 GCA_020201365.1 Acidobacteriota bacterium | reverse complement strand
CTCGAAGGCTTGAAGAAGCTCTTGCAGCGCGGCGACGACGCGTCGAAGGCGCGACCGCTGCTCGTCAACTTCTGGGCGACGTGGTGCGACCCCTGCCGGGCGGAGTTTCCCGATCTCGTCAAGGTGAATAACGACTACAAAGATCGAGGGCTCGAATTCGTCGTCGTCTCCGGCGACGAGGTCTCCGAGATCAAGACGGGCGTGCCGAAGTTCCTCTCCGACATGAAGGCGACGATGCCCGCCTACCTCTTAAACGTCCCCGACATGGAAGCCGCCATCAACACGGTGGACGCGACGTGGGGCGGCGAGATGCCCGCGACCTTCCTTTTCGACAAGTCGGGGCAGATCGTCTTCAAGCACTTCGGGCGCGTTGACCCGAAAGAGCTGCGCGCCGCGCTCGACAAGGTTCTCGCCGCGAACTAAAACGCCGGAATAAGCGTGCCAGATTCACCGCAGGGGCGCAGAGAACTCGCGGAGTTAGCGCGGAGAAAATCTTTCTTCTCCGCGTAAACTCTGCGCGAGCTCCGCGCCTCTGCGGTGAGACTTCTTTCCTCCCTCGCTCAACCCGAACTAAATCACGACCGCCCCGCGCCGGATGACAAAACGGCGTCGAAGCCTTATCCTTTCCCGTTCTTTCCACTCGCACGAGAGGCGCGCGCCGCACTCGATGGACACGATCACTCCCGAACAGGTCGCCGCACACAACCTCACGCCGGACGAGTACGAACGCATCAAGCGGCTCATGACGCGCGAGCCCACGCTCGTCGAGCTCGGCATCTTCTCCGTCATGTGGTCGGAGCACTGCTCGTACAAGTCTTCCAGAGTCCATCTCAAACGCCTGCCGACGCGCAGCGCCCGCGTCGTCGTCCCGCCCGGCGAGAACGCGGGCGTCGTTGACGTGGGCGACGGCTGGTGCGCCGCCTTCAAGGTCGAATCTCATAATCACCCGTCGTTCATCGAGCCCTTCCAAGGCGCGGCGACGGGCGTCGGCGGGATACTGCGCGACATCTTCACGATGGGCGCGCGCCCCGTCGCCTCGATGAATAGCTTGCGCTTCGGCTCGCTCGACGACCCGCGGCACGGCGGGCGCAACCGTCAGCTTCTCGCCGGAGTCGTCGCAGGGATCGCGCACTACGGCAACGCCTTCGGCGTCGCGACCGTCGGCGGCGAGGTCGCGTTCGACGACGCCTACGCGCTGAACCCGCTCGTCAACGCTTTCGCCTTGGGGCTCGTCCGCCACGATCAGATTTTCTTCGGTCGCGCGGAAGGCATCGGCAACCCTGTCCTGTACGTCGGCGCGAAGACCGGGCGCGACGGCATCCACGGCGCGACGATGGCGTCCGCCGAATTTGACGACGAGGCTCTGGAGAAGCGACCGACCGTGCAGGTCGGCGATCCGTTCCTCGAAAAGCTGCTGCTCGAAGCCTGCCTCGAAGCGATGCGTTCGGGCGCGGTCGCGGGGATTCAGGACATGGGCGCGGCGGGTCTCACGTCTTCGTCGTGCGAGATGGCGGCGCGCGCGGGCACAGGCGTCGAGCTCGATCTGACGCTCGTCCCGCAGCGCGAGACCGCGATGACGGCTTACGAGATCATGCTCTCGGAGTCGCAGGAGCGGATGCTCATCGTCGCCCACGCCGGGCGCGAGCGCGAGGTCATAGACATCTTCAAGAACTGGGACCTGGACGCCGTCGTCATCGGTCGCGTCACGGACACGGAGCGCGTGCAGTTGATCCACCACGAGGGCGCGGTCGCCGACATCCCCGTCAATTTTCTGACCGACGAAGCGCCCGTGTACGAGCGCCCGATGCGCGCGCCGAAGGGCAAGGATGAAGGCGGAAGGGTGAAGGACGAGGCGGGCGCGGAGACAGGCGACACCGCGAACGCCGAACCTGAGAGCGTGCGCGCAGCCGACGCCGACCCGACGACCGCCGCCGAGCCGGGCGCGAGCGTCGGCGGCGGCGCGGACGTGATCTCGCCCGCGCCGCCGACCGCGCCAGCTCTCACAGAGAGTAAAAGGCGCTCCCTAGATGAAATCGCCGACGGGATCGGCGCATCAATGGCGCGGGGCATTAACTACCGCTCACTTTTGTCAGACGAGCAGAAGTCGGCGCAGGACGGCGATCACAACACGGCTCTGCGCCTGTTGCTCGCGTCCGGCAACGTCGCCTCTAAGGAGTGGGTCTTCCGGCAGTACGATCACATGGTGCGGACGAACACGGCTGTCTTGCCGGGCGCGGACGCGGGCGTCGTCCGCATCAAGGAGACGCGCCGCGCGCTCGCGATGTGTCTGGACGGCAACGGTCGCTACTGCGCCGCGAGCCCGCGCGAGGGGGCGAAGCTCGTCGTGGCTGAGGCGGCGCGCAACGTCGTCTGCGTCGGCGCGCGACCCATCGCCGTGACGAACTGTCTGAACTTCGCTTCGCCCGAACGCCCGGAAGTGATGTGGGCTTTCTCCGAAGTCGTGGACGGGATGGCGGAGGCTTGCCGCGCGTTCGACACGCCGGTGATCTCCGGCAACGTCTCGTTCTACAACGAGACCGAGGGGCGCGGGATTCTCCCCACCCCGGTCATCGGCATGGTCGGACTCGTCGAAGAGGTGAGCCGCGTCGTCACGCCCGGCTTCAAATCGGAAGGGGACTTGATCGCGCTCGTCGGCACGACGAACAGCGATCTCTCGATCAGCGAATACGCCGCGACGGTCTGGGGCTACACGACCGAAGAGATGACGGAGCGCGGTCGCGTGCCCGCGCTCTCGCTCGACCTCGAACGTCGCGCGCAGGAGACCTGCCTGCGCGCGGCGGAGGAAGGCTTGCTGCGCTCGGCGCACGACTGCTCCGACGGCGGGCTCGCGGTCGCGCTCGCGGAGTGTTGTTTCTCTTCGCTCAACCGCGCGGGCGTCGGCGCGGAGATCGCGCTCGCCGCAGGGGACCCGGGCGGCGGGACTAAGGGGCGCGACGCGGCGGCGGTCGCGCTCTTTAGCGAGTCGCCCTCGCGCATCGTCGTCAGCTTCGCCGAATCAGCCGCCGCGCGCGTCGCCGAGATCGCCGAAGAATTGAACTGCCCGCTCAGTGTGATCGGCCGCGTCGGGGGCGAGAGACTCTCCGTGCGGGTCGGCGGCGCAGGATGCATCGGCGCGCGCGTCGCCGAACTCGAAGCGGCGTGGCGCGGCTCGCTCGCGCGGCGTCTCGGCGGCGAGGTGCTGGCGGCTGCCGCCGAGTGAGCGGGCGCGATGGCGAGATCGAAGCGACACGAGCGCGAAGCGGCCAAGGGCGTGCGCGCGAAAGATGCGCGGGAGACCGACGACGGCATCTCGCCGGACGCGAAGGGCTCGCCGCGGCGCGCGCTCACGCCGCGCAGGCGCGCGCTCTACCTCTCGATCCCGTACCTCGTCCTCGTCGCGCTGCTCGTCGTCGTCGAAGTCGGCACGCGCGTCGTCCTGCCGAACGTCTCGCCTCTGGAGTCGCTCGTCGAGTCGCAGCGCACGCAGTCGAACTTCGTTGACCGCGAGCGCGTCACGATCTTCGAGGGCGACCCGCTGCTCTACTGGCGTCTGAAGCCGAACCTCAGAGACGCGATCTGGGACTTCACCGTCGTCTCGACGAACGCCGAGGGGCTGCGGCACGGCGGCGACGTCGGTCGCAAAGAGCCGGGCACGCTGCGCGTCGTCTGCGTCGGCGACTCCGTGACGTTCGGCTACCGCGTCCCCGTCGTCTGGCCCGACCGCCCGAACGACTACAACCGCGACTGGCTGCCGTACCCGCAGCTTCTGGAAAAGGCTCTGC
Organism: Acidobacteriota bacterium; assembly: GCA_020201365.1. GTDB lineage: Bacteria > Acidobacteriota > Blastocatellia > Pyrinomonadales > Pyrinomonadaceae > JAIVGV01. The sequence continues at coordinate 12,732 of JAIVGV010000286.1, read as the reverse complement.
GCGCCGCGAACCCCGGGCGCCAGATCGAGGTCGTCTCGCTCGCCGTGCCCGGCTACACGAGCTACCAGGGCTTGCTCTGGCTGCGCCGCGACATCGAGTGGCTGGAGCCCGACGTGGTGACGGCGTGCTTCGGCTGGAACGACGTGGGCTTGCGCCCCGCCTCCGACCGCGAGCTGATGCCCGACGACTGGACGCACGTCACCTACCGCCGCCTCGTCTCGCACAGCCAGGCGCTCGCGCACCTCACGCTCTGGATGCAGCGACGCCGCGCCGCCAAGTCGCCGCCTAAGCCCGCGACCACGCCGCGCGTCGCGCCCGCCGATTTCGCCGCGAACATGCTGGAGATCGCGCGGCTCGCCGAAGCGCACGGCGCGCGCGTCGTCCTCATCGGGACGGTTTACAGAGACGCTGTGACCGACCCGCCCGAAGCCGCGCGCGTGCGTGAGACGAGAGACGCGCTGCGGGCGGCGGCGAACTCGCGCGGCGTCCCCTACCTCGAAATTCCGGAACTGACGGAAGGCAACTACCCCGCGACGCAAAACCTCTTCGGCGAGTTGATCCACCCGAACAACGTGGGGCACCGCGTGATGGCGAACGCGCTCCTCAAATTCTTCGCCGCCTACAACACGCTCAAGGGTCTGAACGTCCCGCAGAGTTTGTAACGGCGCGCGGTCATGCGAGAGAATCGAGTCAAAAGAGGGGCGGCGAGTAGTTGACGAACTACTCGCCGCCGCTTCGTCGTGCGTGTTTTTCGTTTGAGTCAGTCGTCACTTCTTCGCCAGCACGACCGGGGCTTGCTCGGCGGCGCGGATGCGCTCGAAGAAGCCGCGCACCTGCGCGTACTGCTCGGGCGGGATGGTGGCGGCGCGCTGCGTGAGGCTGCGCGTGAAGCGGAGCTGCCCGTCTTTGACCTCGTAGGTGGCGGTGTAGTTGCCGAAGGGGGCTTCGAGCTTGACCGGGTCGGGCAGCTCGTCAACGTCGAAGCCCGCGGGCAGCCGAACGTTGACCGACTCGGTGAAGGCTTGCGATTCGAGCACGACCGGGTGCTTGCGCTCGGCGCGAGCGAGTTCCAGAAACTCGCGGCGCGAGACGACCGCGGGCTTGAAGACGAGCAGCCGACCCTGCATCAGTTGACCGTAGTTGGCGGCGGCGAAGTCAACGTCTAAGGCGAAGCGACCGGCTTCGCGGTCGTCCGAGGGCTCGACCTTCGACACCCGCGCGCCCGTCGCGCCGCGCGTGATCCAGTGCTCGATGACGCCGGCGTAGTCCGCGCGCGAGAGACCGCGGAAGGCGCGCCGCTCCCAGACGGCAGCCTGCCCCTGCGAGCGCTCGCGAAGCGTCGCCGTGATCGAGCCGTCCGCCGCGAGCGTGACCTCCGCCTCGCGCTCGAGGCGGTTCGCCTCGGGCGGCGTCGAGGGCATGCGCAGCAGCGCGCCGTGATCCCCGGCGGCGACGAGCGCGAAAGAGTTTTGTTCGTGGTCGGGGAGATCGCCGACGGGCGTCGCGTCGTCGGTCGCGTCGAAGATGAGGACGCGACCGAGCGAGGGCGACTCGACGACGGTCGGCGCCTTCGTCTCGTCGCCCACCTTGACGGCGACGATGCAGTGGTTGAACTGACCGGGCGAAGCCCACTCGGCGCGCACGTAGGTCGGATCGCCCGAGTAGATGAGCACGGGGTAGGAGTCGATGCCGAGCACCTTGAGCATCGCGCGCATGAGGTTCGCCTTGTCCTTGCAGTCGCCGTAATTTTTGGCGAAGACCTCCGCCGCCGAGTGCGGGCGGAAGCGCCCGACGCCGATCTGCACGGAGATGTACTGGATGCCCTGCACGTAGCGACCGACGGCGCGAATCTTCTCAAGCTCGGTCTTCGAGTCCGCCGTCAGCTCCTTGACCTTCGCCGTGATCGCCGCGTCGGGCGCGGCTTGCGCGTCGGCGAGATTGGTGTACCACCGCGAAACGTCCGTCCAGTCTTTGAAGACGCGCGTCGCCCCGGCGGTCGTCGCGCCTTGCGCGGGCGCGTAGGTGACGGCGAGACGGGGCGCGAGGCTCGTCACCTCGGGGCTCGCGGGCTCGGGGTCAACCGGCGGCAGGGACTTCAGCTCCCAGGTGTAGGTCGTGCCCGCGACGGTCGGCTCGACCGCCGCGTGGTTGAACGTGACGCCCTTCGCCGTCCAGCCCTGCGGGAGCGTGAGCGTGTAGCGCGAGACGAGCGCGGGGAGCGCGGCGTGGACTGCGCCCGAACGGACGGGCTCCTGAAACTCCCAGGTCGCGTCGGGAAACAGCTCCTGCTCCTCGCTCGTCACCTGGTAGCCGAAGACGCACCCCTCGTCGGCGTCGTCCGAGCCGACGATCACCTTGGCGCGCGACTCGTCGTAAACGTCCTCGGGGCTGGCGGCGACGTCCGCCGTCTCGTCCTTGCCGTACTTCTTGACCTGCCCGCCGGGGCGGATGAGCCACGCGCGCATCTCGCGCACCTTGCCGACGCTCGGCGCGTACCCCTCCCTCGCGACGGCGAAGGCGCGCCCCTCTCGGCGCAGAACGCGCACGGCGTACATCTCGGTCGAGACGGTCTTGCCATCGGGCGCGACCGTCACCTGCCGCTCGTCGTAGAGCACGACGGCGGGCACGTCCTTGTCGTAGGCGGGCGGAACTTGCGCGGCGGCTTGCGCGAGCCACGCGGGCAGATCGTCGCCGGCGAACGCGGCGCGCGTGCGCGCGCAGACGCAGAGGGTCGCGGAGGCGAGGGCGCAGAAGAGGAGCGTTTGGCGCGCGCGGCGCGCGAAGGATCGTTGGAGCATTTTCAGTTCGACCTCGAAAAATTTAGCGAGACAAGTTGGGGGCGGGTTCGCGCGCCCCTCGGTTCAGTCCCGCGGCGGGCGCGGGGCTCACCTACTTCTTGGGCATGACGCGGACGCGCCACACGTCGTTGTACTTGACGACCGCGCCGCCGTCCTTGCGCTCGCGCGCCGTGTAGTAAACGACGACGCGGCGACCCTTGAACTCCGAGAGATCGTCAACGCGGTTCGCGTCGGGCGGGTTCGGCACGCGCCGCACCCCGGTGCTGTTGGCGCTCTCGGCTGCCGTGGGCGTGCCGGAGTCGGGCAGGATCGAGCCCGCGCCCTCCCCCCAGCCTTCGTACTTGTAGAGCTGCGACGCGAGCGTCTTGTCGTAGGGGAAGTCGAGCACGCGCTCGCCGCGCCCGTTCTTCGCCCACTGGTAGGGCGCGTCGGGCAGGGTCGCGACGAAGGTCTGCTCCTCCTTGTGCTTCACGTACTTCAACGTCAGCGTGCGCGCCCCGTTATCCACGGCGACGACCTCGCCCGCCCAGGTGTCGCCGGGGTAGCCGCTCGGGTAGTAGTCGGGCTCAGCCCTGCCCTTCTGCGCCGCGGCGGCGGCGGCGAGCAGCGCGAGGCAAGCCAGCGCGGGGAATAGTCTCTTCATGCTTCACTCCTTCGCGTCGGAGAGCCCTTCGGCGCGGCTCAGTTCGGGTTCGAGGCGGTCGCGGCGGCAGCCTGCTTGAGCGTGATCGTGTGGTTGTCGCGCTTGTTCAGCTCGTCGAAGACGGCTTTGATCTGCGGGTAGGACTGCGCCGGGAAGAGCAGCCCCGCGCCGCCGCCGAAGAAGAAGGTGCGGTGGTAGGAGAGCTTGCGCCCGTCGCCCGTCACGCCGATCTTCACGTCGTACTTGCTGACGTCCTGCGCCTGGAAGGGCGTGGGCGCGTCGGCGTTATCGAGCGCGAAGCCTTCGGGCAGCGCGATCTCGACGTCGTCCTCCTCCGACCAGGGGTAGTTGAAGTAGATCATGTTCTGCCGGTCGCTCGTCGCGAACAGCGGCGCGACGCCGTGCTCGAAGAAGGCGGGCTGGACGAAGAGGCGCTTGCCCGTGCGCTGCGCGTAGCCGGGCACGCGGACCTTGAACGAGTAGGTGAACGGCTTGACGGGATCGGTCACGTTCTCGATCTTAATGTCGGAAAGCTCCGCCGTGCTGAGGCGGCTCTTGACGGCGGACTTCAGCGTGTCCTCGCGCTGCTGCGGCGAGTCGTCGTCGTTGTAGTTCTTCTTGTCGTTGCCGAGGTGACCCGTGTACTCGATCTTCACGTCGCCTTCGAGCGTGCCGTCTTCGAGCAGGCGCAGGCGCGCCGTGCGGCGCTCGACCGATCTGTCGGGCGGCGAGAGCGGCGTCTTGACGAAGAAGGGCTCCTTGGCGTCGGCGACGAGCGCGTCCTCCATCTCCTCCTGCCACGGGAGCATCCCGGCGGGCAGGTACGTCTCCGAAGGATCGTAGAAGCGCCAGTCGTCGCCGACCTTGACGGCGACGCAGACGAGGCGGATGAAGTAGGAGTCGGCGAACTTCGGATCGAAGAAGATGCGGCTGCGATCAGCCATCACGGCGACGCGCGCGTCGAAGCCCGCGCCGTTGGCGAGCGCGGCGAACAGCTCGCCGACGTCGCCGGCCGTGCCCTGCCCGCGCTTGAGCGTGTCGGCGGGCTTCCCCGTGCTCTTGAGCTTCTCGCGCTCGTCGGAGGTGAGCCCCGCGGCGTCGCTCGACAGGTTCTTGATCTTGAGGCGGCAGTAGTCGTAGAGCCGCTCCAGCTTCTGCTCGGGCGTCTGCGCGCCGCCGACGATCTCGGCGGCGGCTTTCTTCACGTCGTCGTTCGCCTTGATCCTGTCCTTCGTGTTCTCGGCGAGGTTCCTGCCGACGCGCTTCCAGAACTCGGCGGGCTGCGGCTTCTCGTCCGCCGAGTAGTAGAGCAGTATCCAGCGGCGCACCTGATCCTCGGGCGGCATCCGCGGCTCCTCGCGGAAGGCGGGCACGTTCTCGACCGTCGTCACGAAGAAGCCGTCCTTCTCCTTCTCGAAGCGCGGCGCGTCCATGTGGAAGGTCTGGAAGCGCATCGCGCGCGCGCCGACGATGATCTTCGACGGCTTGATGTGGTAGGTGATGCTCTCGACCGGTATCTCGCGCTGGAACTCGAGCCGCGTGTAGTCGGCGGACGCGTTCGAATAGACCTCGCGCCAGCGGTACTCGATGATCGCGCCGGGCTCGACGCCCTGCAAGGCGAACGACTTGGCGCGCAGCTTCAAGCCGCCCGCCTTGACGACCGTCTTCTCGAAGACGTCCTCCTTCTTCAGCTCGACGATCGTGCCGTCGGGCTTGATCGTGCGCGCCGCCACGTCCTTGATCTTCACGCCGTTGAGGAACGGTATCTCGACCTTGCTCTGCGACTCGCGCCCGCGGTCGGTGAAGATTTTGATGCGGATGTAGTTCGTCAGCACGAAGTCTTCTTCGTCGCCGTCGTCGGCGCGCACCTCCCAGAAGATGGCTTCGGCGTCGGCGTCGCGCTCGACGAGGGGCGTCTTCATCGAGAGCTGCGCCGGATCGACCGGCTTCCAGTCGTTGTCGGAGGAGGAGTAGGCGCGCGCGGCGGCGGCGGCGGACGCGGCGAGCGCGACGAAGAGACAGAGGGCGATGCGCCGGGGCACGCGGAGGTAACGCAACATCTTATTCACCTTTCGAGGCTGATGAGGTCGCGGCGTGAAAGCGCCGGACGGGAAAAACTGTTGACGAGACTCGTTGGCGCGCGGATGGGCGAGCCAGCCGGGGGTAGCGCGAACGGGGATTCTAAAGCACGCCGCGGCGCGAACGCAAGCGCGCAAACGCAAGCGCGGACGGCGAGGCGCACGGAGTCTGGAAGGCTCCTGTTCATAGCGCCTCACGCCCTTCGGTAACACAGGGGGCGCGCGGCGTCCGTGACGCGCGTCAACGAGAGCGCGCGGGGCGGTCGGTCTCCGGGCGCGCGGGCGGCGCGCTGTGCTATAATCCGCGCCAATTCGTCCCAAGTTTTCCCGGACGGGGCTCGGATTCGTCCTTTTTTTAACCGCAGGAGGAATTGAACTCAAATGGCGACGGAACTTAAAAAAGAGGGCGCGCTCGCCCGCGTCGAAGAGCTGCTCGGCGGCGACGCGCAGCGGCTCCTCGAACACACCGCGCAGGGCATCCCGAAAGATCAGATTCAAGTCCCCGGACCCGACTTCGTGGATCGCGTCTGGGCGCAGTCCGACCGCAACCCGCGCGTCCTGCGCTCGCTCCAGACCCTGTTCACGACGGGGCGGCTCGCGGGCACCGGGTATCTTTCGATCCTGCCCGTCGATCAGGGCATCGAGCACTCGGCGGGCGCGTCGTTCGCGCCGAACCCGCAGTACTTCGATCCGGAAAACATCGTGCGCCTCGCCGTCGAGGGCGGCTGCAACGCCGTCGCCTCGACCTTCGGCGTGCTCGGCATCGTCGCCCGCCGCTGGGCGCACAAGATTCCGTTCATCGTCAAGATCAACCACAACGAGCTTTTGACCTACCCCAACAAGTTCGATCAGGTCTTGTTCGGCACGGTCGATCAGGCTTACGACATGGGCGCGGCGGCGGTGGGCGCGACCGTCTATTTCGGATCGGAAGAGTCAACGCGCCAGATCACGGAGATCAGCGAATCGTTCGCCTACGCGCACGAGCTGGGCATGGCGACGATCCTCTGGTGCTACCTGCGCAACCCGAAGTTCAAGACGCCGGAAGGCGACATGCACACTGCCGCCGATCTGACGGGGCAGGCGAACCACCTCGGCGTCACGATCCAGGCGGACATCATCAAGCAGAAGCTGCCCGAACGGAACGGCGGCTACAACGCGCTCAACAAGGACGGCGCAGCTTACGGCAAGACGAGCAAGCTCGTTTACGAGAAGCTGACGACCGACAGCCCCGTCGATCTGGTTCGCTACCAGGTCGCCAACTGCTACATGGGTCGCTGCGGCTTGATCAACTCCGGCGGCGAGTCAAAAGGTCAGAGCGACTTGGCGGAAGCCGTCCGCACAGCCGTCATCAACAAGCGCGGCGGCGGCATGGGACTCATCTCGGGGCGCAAAGCCTTCCAGCGCCCGATGAGCGAAGGCGTCGAACTCCTGAACGCCATCCAGGACGTTTACCTCTCGCCGGAGATCACCGTCGCGTAAGAAAGTATGAAGTCGGGACGACGAGCAACGATGTGAAGGCAAAGGCTTTCCGTTCATCGTTCCTCGTCCCGACCTCATCAATTTCCCCCGCGCCTGCCCCCACGCGAGCTTCTCCCGCATAGCGAACCCGTTGCCCGACACGCGCGAACAACCCGACAACGAACTCCTGCGCTCGGTCGCGCGCGGCGACGAGTCGGCATTAGCCGCGATCTACGACCGCTATTCGTCCATCCTTCTGGGGCTTTTGCTTCGTATATTGCACAGCCGCGGCGAGGCGGAGGACGTGCTCCAGGAGGTCTTTTTACAGGTCTGGCGCAAGGCTGCGGACTTCGACGAGTCGCGCGGGCGCGCCTTCACCTGGCTCGTCACGCTCGCGCGCAGCCGCGCCATAGACCGCCTCCGCGCGCTCGACGCACGCACCCGCGCCGCGACCGCCTCAGCCGCCGAGCCGTCTGAAGAGGTCTCCGACGCGAGCGCCGACGCCTTCCGCGCCGAGCAGCGCGAGATCGTGCGCCGCGCGCTCGCGGAGCTTTCGGAGGATCAGCGCACGGCGCTGCTGCTCGCCTATCAAGAGGGGTTGACGCAGACAGAGATCGCCGCCCGGCTCAACCAGCCGCTCGGCACCGTCAAGACGCGCACGCGCGCCGGGCTGATGAAGCTGCGCGAGCTTCTGCGCGACAAGTTCGAGGGGGCGAACGCGCTCTTCTAAAGAAGGCGCGTCCGGGAACAGAAGGGAACTTTCAGAAGGGAGCGGGCTGCCCACCGACACGGGGGCAGCCCCGCGCGAACGCCTTGAAGGGGCACGCGGACTACAAAGACGCGCTCGCGCTCGCCGCGCTCGACTCGGCGGACGAGGCGGAGCTGCGCGCGCTCGACGCGCACCTCGCCTCGTGCGGGGAGTGCCGCGCGGAGCTGCGCGCGCTGCGCGACACCGCCGCCGCGCTCGCGCTCGCCGCGCCCCCGCTCGCGCCCCCGCCCGAACTCCGCGCGCGCCTCCTCGCCGCGCTCAAGGCGACGCCGCGAGAGGGCGCGCGCAAACCCGGCGAGACCGAGCGCGAGGCTGTCGCGGGAAGGGCTGCCGCAAGCGCGCACGACGCGGGGCGCGGCTCGAACGTCGTCTCGTTCGAGGAGGCGCGCCGCGGCTCGCGCCGTGTGATCTTCAGCCGCCCCGCTTTCGTCTTCGGGGCAATCGCCGCCGCGCTCGTCGTCTGCGCGCTCGCCGCGGCGACCGTCGCCCTCTGGCGCAGCAACAGCGCGATGAAGTCGCAGCTCGCCTCCGTCTCCGTCGCGCTCACCGAGACGCGCGACGAGCTGGGCGAGATGCGCGGCGAGCTCGCGCGCGCGCGGCAGGAGCGCGAGCTACTGTCCGCGCCCGACGCGCGCACCGCCGATCTCGTCGGCACGAAGGCTGCGCAAAGCGCGCGCGCGCGCCTCACCTACGACGCGCGCACCGGCGAGGCGATGCTCGTCGCCACAGATCTGCCGCCCGCGCCCGCCGGTCGCGCCTACCAGCTCTGGTTCATCGCAGACGGCAAGCCCCTGCCCGGCTCGGTCTTCACGACGGACGCGCGCGGTCGCGCCGAGACGCACGGCACGATCCCGCCCGAAGGTCGCCGCGCGCAGGGTTTCGCCGTCACGCTCGAGCCCGCCGGCGGAGCGCAGTCGCCCACCGGCGAGATGTACCTCAGGGGCACGACTTAAGAATTCTCCGGTCGTGAAAAATTTTCACCCCGCGACGTCCGACGCGCGCCGCACGCGAAAAAACGACGGCTTTACTTGTCACCTGCCACCTGCCACCCGTCGCCCGCCTCTTGTCACCGCTTTCAAGTTTGCTAAACTGTCTTTCAAACCGGCGGACGAAAATTTCGAGCAAGGCGAACGAAGGAGGGTGCGGCGTGGCGCGCGAAGACGACGACAAGAGGGTGACCAACAAAATCTCCGAAGAGACAGGGCAGTTCGACGCGCGTTTCCTGCTCTGGCGCAAGTTCTGCGCCGACAACGGCGTCGCCGTGGACACGCTCCCCAGCCAGCTCACCGGCAAAGCGAAAGAGAACTGGGAGAAGCTCAAGGCGGACGAACTGAAAAAGAAGTGATGAGTGATGAGTGAAGGCAAACTGCTTTCGCTCATCGCTCATCACTAAAAAAACCTGCCCGGCGCATAGACGCCCGTGAGGAACGGGTTGGTCTGCCGCTCGCGACCGACGGTCGTCTCGGGTCCGTGACCGGAGAGGACGCGCACGTCGTCGCCGAGCGGGACGATCTTGTGCTGAAGCGAGTCCATCAGTTGCTCGTAGGAGCCGCCCGGCAGGTCTGTCCTCCCGATTGATCCCGCGAATAGGCAGTCGCCGACGAACGCGACGCGCTCGGTCGGCTCGAAGAGCACGACGTGACCCGGCGTGTGACCGGGGCAGTGCAGGACTCTGAACGCGAGGCTCCCGACCTCGTACACCTCGCCGTCCGCCCAGTGGCGCTCGACCTTCGGCGGCTCTTCGTACTCGAAGCCGAGCGCCGCCCACTGCGGGCGCGGCACGCCGAGCAGCGCGGGCTGCATGGGCAAGCCGTAGTAGAGCGGCTCGTCCTGGTCGTGCAAAATGATTTCGGCTTCGGGCTTCAACTTCTTCAGCGCCGCGACGCCGCCGACGTGATCCATGTGCGCGTGCGTGAGGGCGATGGCTTGCAGCGCGAGATCGTGTTCGTCGAGCGCGGCGACGATCCTTTCGGCGTCGTCTCCGGGATCGACGCAGATCGCACGGCGCGTCCTCTCGCACCCGACGACGCGCGCGATCTGCTGAAAAGCCGTGACGACGATCTCCTCGACGATCATCCCGGGAACCTCACGGAAGGCAGTTTTTGCGAGCGGGATTGCATCTAAAATTATAGTCGGACGACCGCGAATCCGCCATCTCGCCGAAGTTTAAGAGAAGGTTTTAGACGGATGCCCCTCGGCAAAAAATCAGAATCGCTCGCCGCCGCCCTCGACTCGCTCACCGTCGAGGGCGCGCCCGCGCTGACCGAACATCTGGATAAGAACGCGCTGCGCTGCTACGCCTGCGGTCACCGCTGCCTCATCACCGAAGGCAAGCGCGGCATCTGCAAGGTGCGCTACAACGAGGGCGGACACCTCCTCGTGCCCACGAACTACGTCGCCGCCCTCGCCTGCGACCCGACCGAGAAGAAGCCCTTCTTCCACGCCCTGCCCGGCTCCGACACGCTGACCTTCGGGATGCTCGGCTGCGATCTGCACTGCGCCTACTGCTTCACGGGCGACACGGTCGTCGTGACGGATCGCGGGACGACGACCTTTGAGGACGCTTTCGCTTCCGCCGCGCGGGTTGAGAAGCAGCCCGACGCCGAGATCGCCTTCCCCGAAAACCTGCGCGCCGTCGCCGCCTCCGGTCAACTCCGCCGCGTGCGCGGAATCTTCAAGCACCGTTACAGCGGGCGGCTCGCCGTCCTCCGTCCTTACTACCTGCCGGAGCTACGCTGCACGCCCGACCACCGCGTCTATGCCACCGACGACATGACGGCGGAACCGCAGCCGATCCGAGCAGACCGACAAGCACTATCTCGCCATCCCGCGCGAGTACGACTTCTCTTCGGCGCAGGTGATTGACGCTGCCGCACTGTTGGGCGATCACAAGGTCACTTACCGCGCGCCGTGGGAGCTTGACGCGGCGGCACGTCAGGCAATCGCGGAGGCGACGGCGCGCGGCGAGACCTCGCGCGAGATCGGCGCGCGGCTCGGCAGAGACGCTTCTTACATCCGCCACGTGCGGAGCAAGATGGCGCGCGGTCGGGCGCAGGACGCGCGCACGGCTGGCGCGCGCGTCGAAGGCGGGCGCGTGCGTTTCCCGAACGAGCACAGACCCGGCATCCCCGCCGGGATCGAGCTCGACGCGCGTTTCGCGCGGCTGCTCGGCTACTACTGCGCCGAGGGCTCCGTGTGCAGCGACAAGGCGCGCCCGAACAGCCACACGCTCAACTTCAGCTTCTCGCGCGGCGAGGCGCACCTGGTCGCCGAAGTTCAAGACCTGCTGCGCGAATGTCTAAGCATCGAGTCGGCGCGCGTCGCGCGCGAGACGACGCTGGCGGTCGCGGTCTGCAAGTCGTCCGCCGCGCTCCTCTTTAAGTCGCTCGCGGGCGCGCGCTCGACACATAAGCGCGTCCCGCCGCAACTCTTCGACGCGCACCGCCCCGTCGTGCGCGCCTTCCTCGACGCCTGCGTCGCGGGCGACGGTCACCGCTACGCGAACGGAAAGGTGTCGGTAACAACGGTCTCGCGCGAACTCGCCTACGGCGTCGCGTGGCTGGCGCTGAAGCTCGGACACCTGCCTTCGATCTACGACGCCGCGATGGGCGAAGACGGCACGGTCGGGGGTCGCGCGGTGAGGCGTGCGCCGCGCCAGTACACGGTCGTCTGGTACGAAGGCGCGAGCGTTAAGCGCCGCGTCGTCGAGACGGAGAAGTTCTACCTCGTGCCGCTGCGCGGCATCTCCTCCGTCGAGTACGACGGCGACGTTTTCAACATGGAGGTGGAGGAGGAGCACAACTATCTCGCGGGCTTCTTCCTCGTGAAGAACTGTCAGAACTGGTTGACGAGTCAGGCGCTGCGCGACGACGCGGCGGGGACGCGACCGCAGGTCGTCTCGTCGGATCGTCTGATCTCGCTGGCGAAGGCTTACGGGGCGTCGCTCGTCGGGTCGAGCTACAACGAGCCGCTGATCACGGCGGAGTGGGCGGTCGAGGTCTTTAAGAAGGCGAAGGCTGAAGGGTTCAAGACGGCGTTCATCTCGAACGGCAACGCGACGCCGCAAGTCTTGGACTACCTGCGCCCGTGGACGGACTGCTACAAGATCGATCTCAAGTCCATGTCGGATCGCAACTACCGCCAGCTCGGCGGCGTGGTCGGCAACATCCTTGAGACCGTCAAGATGGTTCACGAGCGCGGCTTCTGGGAGGAGATCGTCACGCTCGTCATCCCCGGCTTCAACGACTCCGAGGACGAACTCAAGCGCGCCGCGGACTTCATCGCCTCCGTCTCGCCCGACATCCCCTGGCACGTGACGGCGTTCCACCAGGACTACCAGATGACGGAGAACGCGAACACCACGCCCGAGCAGCTCGTCCGCGCGTGCGAGATCGGGCGCGCGGCGGGCTTGAAGTTCGTCTATGCGGGCAACTTGCCCGGTCGCGTCGGGCGCTGGGAGAACACCTACTGCCCGGCGTGCGACGAGCTGCTCGTCGAGCGCTACGGCTACATCATACGCAAGATGAAAGTCTCGCCCGCGGGCGAGTGCCCGCAGTGTCGAGAGAAGATTCCGGGCGTGTGGGCGTGAGGAAGGAAACGATGAAGTAGGAACGATGAACGACGAGGTGAAGACAATATCTCTTACTTCAGCGTTCATCATCCCGCATTCATTCCTAATCGCTTAATCGTTTCGGGCTGAAGAACGAGAGAGGCGCGGCGGAGACTGATTCTCCGCCGCGCCTCTTCGCTTTTACGATGCGCGCCCCGGTTCGGGCGGCGCGCCTTGAGCTACTTGTTTGCGTTCGCGTTCGCGCTCTTGTTCGCGTTCGCCGCGGCGGGCGGCGGGGGCGGACCGACCGGCGTGCCGTGGTGGAAGACCGCCTGCCACTTGCCGCCGCGCATCGCCCAGACGGTCGCGTGGTGCTCGGTGAAGGACTTGTGATCCGGACCCGTCCCCTTGACCGTGTACATCACGATGGTCGCGTC
>JAIVGV010000455.1 GCA_020201365.1 Acidobacteriota bacterium | reverse complement strand
GTCGTTTGTCGGGAGCAAGGAGGGTAAGTGTGAGCGGTCTGTTTTCGAGTTTGAGGATCAGGGGAGTCGAGTTCAGAAACCGCGTGTTCGTGTCGCCGATGTGCCAGTATTCGAGCCGGGAGGGGCTGGCGAACGAGTGGCACATGGTTCATCTGGGGAGCCGCGCGGTCGGCGGCGCGGCGCTCGTCGTGGCGGAGGCGACCGCCGTCTCGCCCGAAGGCAGAATCTCCCCCGGCGACCTGGGGCTGTGGTCTGACGGGCACGCGCGCGCTCTGCAACCCGTCGCGGCGTTCATCAAGTCGCAGGGCGCGGTCGCAGGCATTCAGCTCGCGCACGCGGGGCGCAAGGCTTCGACCGACGTGCCGTGGCGCGGCGGCAAGCCGCTCAAGGAAGGCGAGGGCGCTTGGGAGACCGTCGCGCCGAGCGCCGTGCCGTTCGGCTACTACCCCGCGCCGCGCGAGATGACGATTGATGATTGCGAGTCGGTCGTCGCGCAGTTCGTCGCGGCGACGCGCAGAAGTCTGGAGGCGGGCTTTGAAGTGATCGAGCTGCACATGGCGCACGGCTACCTGCTGCACGAGTTCCTGTCGCCGCTCTCGAACCTGCGCGCCGACGTGTACGGCGGAAGTCTCGAAGGGCGCATGAGGTTTCCGCTGCGCGTGACGGAGGAGGTCAGGCGCGCGTGGGGCGAACGGCTGCCGCTCTTCGCGCGCGTCTCGGCGACCGACTGGGCGGAGAATGGTTGGGACTTGGGGCAGTCGGTCGAGTTCGCGCGGCGGCTGAAAGAGGTGGGCGTCGATCTCGTTGACTGTTCGAGCGGCGGGCTCGTCCCCGGCGCGAAGATTCCGGTCGCGCCCGGCTACCAGGTGCCGTTCGCCGCGGCGATACGCGAGCAGGCTGGGATCGCGACCGGCGCGGTCGGGCTGATTACCGAAGCGCGGCAGGCGCAAGAGATCATCGCGAACGGAGAGGCGGACGCCGTCTTCCTCGCGCGCGCCTTCCTGCGCGATCCTTACTGGGCGCTCCACGCGGCGAAGTCGCTCGGAGCCGAAGCGCCGTGGGCTGTGCAGTACGAGCGCGCGAAGGACTGACGCGCGTCGCCGACGGTTCCAGCCGCGCAGGTTTGCCGCGCCGCGCGTGGCGGGGCGATAATTCGCGGACGAAAGCGAACATCATAGAGGAGGTGAGGAACATGGCTGTCGAATGGAGAAAGGACGCCGACGCGGCGCTCGCCGAGGCGAAGTCTGCGGGGAAGCCGGTGCTGGTTGACTTCAGCGCCGCGCCCGCTTGAGGCGCTTGCGCTCGGCTGGAAGCCGAGTCATACGCCGACGCGGAACTCTCCGCCTACATCAACGAGAACTTCACGCCGCTCGAAGCGCACATCAAAGAGCACCCCGCCTACTTCCACCGCTTCGACGCCAACTGGACGCCGACCGTCGTCGTCTTGGACTCCGCAGGCGCGGAGCGCGCGCGCAACGAGGGCTATCTCTCGAAGGAGGAGTTTCGCGCGTGGCTTGAGACGGCGCTCGCGCGCGTCGCCTTCACGCACAAGCGCTGGGCGGAGGCGCAGGAGCGTTACGCGCGCGTCGCCGAGAGTTACCCCGACTCGGCTTGGGCTCCCGAAGCGGTTTACTGGCGCGCAGTCGCCCCTTTCGCGTCGGTGATTAGTTGAGAAGTCGTGATTCGATCCCGCTTCCAGTCGCGCTCACTTCTCGTTGCCCGTGAGCCCGCGCTCGATGAGGAGCGGCTGGACTTGCGGGTCGCGACCGCGGAAGGCGCGGTAGAGCGCCGCCGCGTCCTGCGTGCCGCCGCGGGAGAGGAGCATGTCGCGGAAGCGCTGACCGTTCTCGCGCGTCATGCCGCCGTGCTCCTTGAACCAGTAGAAGGCGTCGTGCGCGAGCACCTCGCTCCACAGGTAGGCGTAGTAGCCGGCGGAGTAGCCGCCGCCCCAGATGTGCGAGAAGTAGGTCGTGTGGTAGCGCGGCGGCACTTCCGGCAGATCAACCGCGAAGCGCTTGAGCGCGGCGGGCTCGAACGTGGAGACGTCCTGCAGGGGCGAGCCCGGCGGGACGGTGTGCCAAGCCATGTCTAAGAGCGCGGCGGCGAGATATTCAGTCGTGTCGTAGCCCTGATTGAAGGTGTGCGCGCGACGAATCTTTTCGACGAGCGCCTGCGGCATCGGCTCGCCCGTCTGGTAGTGCTTCGCGTAGTTGGCGAAGACGGTCGGCTCCGAAGCCCAGTGCTCGTTGAACTGCGAGGGGAACTCCACGAAGTCGCGCGGCACGTTCGTGCCCGAAAGCGTCGGGTACTTGACGCGCGAGAACATGCCGTGCAGCGCGTGCCCGAACTCGTGGAACATCGTCGTCACGTCGGAGAAGCTCAGGAGCGCGGGCTGACCCGCGGCTGGCTTCTGGAAGTTGGCGACGTTGTAGATGACGGGCTTCGTCCCCAGGAGCGTTGACTGGTCAACGAAGACGTCCATCCACGCGCCGCCCGATTTCGACGGGCGCTGGAAGTAGTCCGCGTAGAAGAGCGCCATCGAGGAACCGTCGGCGTCGAAGACCTCGAAGACGCGCACGTCCGGGTTATAGACGGGGATGTCCTTGCGCTCCTTGAAGGTCAGACCGTAGAGCTTGTTGGCGGCGAAGAAGACGCCGTCCTGCAGCACGCGGTTCAGCTCGAAGTACTGCTTGACCTGCGCCTGATCGATGTCGTACTCCGCCTTGCGCACCTTCTCGGCGTAGTGCTCCCAGTCGGCGGCTTCGATCTTGAAATGATTGCCTTCGGAGTCGGCGACCTTCTGGAGCTTGACGGCTTCGGCGCGCGCCTTGGCGGTGGCGGCGGGGACGAGATCGCTCATCAGCTTGAGCGCGTTCTCCGGCGTCTTCGCCATCTGATCGTCGAGGCTGTAGTCGGCGTAGGTCTTGAAGCCCAAAAGTTTCGCCTTCTCGCCGCGGAGCTGCGCGAGGCGCGTCACAATCGCCCGCGTGTCGTTCGCGCCGCCGTGGCTGCCGCGCTCGGACGACGCCTTGAGCACGCGCTGGCGCAAGCTCCGATTCTTCATCTGGATGACGACGGGCTGGCGCGTCGTGTTCTGCAAGGCGATGACGTACTTGCCTTCGGGGAGCTTGCGATCTCTGGCGAGCTGCGCGGCGGCGGCGATGTCGCCCTCGCTCAAGCCTTCGAGCTGCGACTTGTCGTCAACGACGACCGCCGAGTCGTTCGTGTCGGCGAGCACGTGGCTGCGGAAGTCTGTGGAGAGTTTCGCCTCCTCTTCGTTCAAGGCGCGCAAGCGTGTCTTGTCGGCTTCCGAGAGCAGCGCGCCCGCGCGCACGAAGTTCTTGTAGTAGCGCTCGACGAGGAACTTCGATTCCGCGTCGAGGTTGAGCCGGTCGCGCTTCTCGTAGATCGTCTTGACGCGCGCGAAGAGCTTCGGGTTCAGATAAATCTTGTCCGAGTGCGCGGCGAGCTTGGGCGTCTCTTCTGACTCGACCTGCTGCAAGGTCGGGTTCGTGTCCGCGCCCGTCAGCCCGTTGAAGACGTGCATGACGCGCGCCAGGAGCGACCCCGTGCGCTCCATCGCCTCGATGGTGTTCGAGAAGGTGGGCGCGTCCGCGCTGTTGGCGATCTTGTCAACTTCGGCGAGCTGCCGCTTCATGCCCTCCTCGATGGCGGGCTGGTAGTCGCTGTCCTTGATCTTGTCGAAGGGCGGCGCCTGAAAGGGCAGCGTGCTCGGCTGGAAGAACGGGTTGGCGTCCGCGGTCTGGACTGCGGCGGGCGTCGCGGACGCGCGCGCGCTGCGGCGCGGGGCGACGGACGCGACGGCGGCTGCGGCGACGAGTGCGACGAGTAAAAGGCGAAGGTTTCTCATGTTCAATTTTCTTCCGTTTCAGCTTTTCGCCGGACGATGCGACCGGCTAGAGATGGATGCCCGCGGCGGCGCGGCGGCTGCCCGCTATTATCGGCACAACGCGACGGACGCGACACGTCGCGTCCGTCGCGTTGTGCCGTCTGATGAGCCGGGCAGGGCTCGAGCCTGCGTCGTTTACTGAAATGGGTCGGGTGGGATTCGAACCCACAACTCTCGGCTTAAAAGGCCGATACTCTACCATTGAGTTACCGACCCGGCTCTAGCTCCCCGGTCGAACTAACGAGACTCCAATAGTGTTGAGCATTCTAACGTCGCGCGCGAGCGCGCGGCAAGCTGGCTAGTCGGCGAGCCACGAGCCGAGTTTGGAGTCGCGCACGATGATCGTCTGGTCGCGCTCGGGTCCCGTCGAGACGAGCCCGATCTCGACGCCGACGGCGCGCGAGAGGAACTCGACGTAAGAGCGCGCGTTCGCGGGCAAATCTTCGAGGCGCGTCGTGCCGGCGGTCGGGCTGTTCCAGCCGGGGAGGGTTTCGTAAACGGGCTCGACGCGGCGCAGGTCTGCGGCGACCGCCGGGAAGGTCTCGATCTCTTTGCCGCCCAGTCTGTAGCCGACGCAGACCTTGATGCGGTCGAGCGCGTCGAGCACGTCGAGCTTCGTCAGGGCGACCGAGGAGAAGCCGTTGAGCTCGGCGGCGTAGCGCGTGGCGAAGGCGTCGAACCAGCCGCAGCGACGGGGTCTGCCCGTCGAAGCGCCGTACTCCCGACCGCGCTCGCGGATTAACTGTCCGAGTTCCGCCTCGCCTTCGAGCATCTCGGTGGGGAAGGGGCCTTCGCCGACGCGCGTCGTGTAGGTGCGCACGATGCCGAGGACGCCCGTGAAGCGGTGCGGGGCGAGCCCCGTGCCGACGGTCGCGCCGCCGGCGGTGGTCGAAGACGAAGTGACGAACGGGTACGTGCCGTGGTCAACGTCCAAGAGCGCCGCCTGCGCGCCCTCGATGAGGATCGAGCGACCGTCGCTCGCGGCGCGGTTGAGGAAGTGCATCGTGTCGGCGATGAAGGGCGCGAGACGCTCGGCGAGCGGGTAAATCTCGTCGAAGATTTGCGCCGCGTCCAGAGGCTCGCCGCCGTAAGCCGAGATGATGCGGTTGGCGTCCGCGAGGTTGCGCTCGATGCGCGCGCGGAAGAACTCCGCGTTGAGGGCGTCCGCCACGCGGACGCCGCGCCTGCCCGCCTTGTCCTCGTAGGCGGGACCGATGCCGCGCAAGGTGGTGCCGACTTTCTCGTTGCCGAGCCGCTCCTCGCTCGTGTGGTCGAGCGCGCGGTGGTAGGGGAGTATCAGGTGCGCGCGCGAGCTGACCAGGACGCGCTCCGGCGTGACCTCGACGCCCTGCGCGCTCAACCTGTCCGCCTCCTCGAAGAAGGCTTTGGGATCGATCACCATCCCGTTGCCGAGCACGCAGGTCTTCCCCCGGTGGATGATGCCTGAGGGGAGCAGGTGCAGGACGAACGAGCGGTCGCCGACCTGAACGGAGTGACCCGCGTTGTGCCCGCCCTGATAGCGCGCGACCACCTCGAAGCGCTCGGACAACAGGTCAACGATCTTGCCCTTGCCCTCGTCGCCCCACTGCGCGCCGACGATGACGATTATTCGAGACATGGATCAGGGGTTGGGGGCTGGGGGTTTGTGGGTTGGGGCAGAGAAGTCTTTTCTTCCCCAACCCCCAGCCCCTATCC
>JAIVGV010000285.1 GCA_020201365.1 Acidobacteriota bacterium | reverse complement strand
ATCAGATACAGCTCGTCGTCTTAAGCCCCGGCGTGCCGACGAAATCCATCCCGGTGCGCTACGCCGAGCGCGCGGGCGCGCAAGTTCTCGGCGAGATCGAACTCGCCGCACGTTTCCTGCGCGGTCGCCTGGTCGCCATCACGGGGACGAACGGCAAGACGACGACGACGACGCTCGTCGGCGAGCTACTCGAGAGCGCGGGTTTGACAACGCAGGTCGGCGGCAACATCGGCACGCCCTTAACGTCGCTCGTCGCGTCGTCGCGCGACGACGGCTGGACGGTCGTCGAAGTTTCGAGCTACCAGTTGGAGACGATCCGCGATTTTCACCCGCAGGTCGCCATCGTCTTGAACCTGATGCCCGACCACATGGATCGCTACGAGAGCCTGACGGACTACGCCGCCGCCAAGCACAACATCTTCCGCAACCAGACGGCAGGCGACGTGGCGATCTTAAACGCCGACGACGAGATCGTCTCTTCTTGGGCAACGGGCTTGCGCGCGCACGTCACCTTCTTCAGCACGCGGCGCGAACTCGAAGAAGGCTTGTTCCTGCGCGGGCGCGAACTCGTCTCGCGCACCCGCGACGGCGAGAAGGTTCTGCTCACGCGCGACGAGATCAAACTGCGCGGCTTGCACAACGTCGAGAACGTCCTCGCCGCGCTCGCCGCCGGGCTCGCGTGCGGGGCTTCGCCGGACTCGATGCGCGAGACCGTCAGAAACTTCGCGCCCGTCGAGCACCGGCTCGAATTCGTCGCCGAGGCGGGCGGCGTCAAGTTCTTCAACGACTCGAAGGCGACGAACGTGGACGCGGCGGTCAAAGCCTTCGAGGCGTTCGCCGAAGAGCCCGGCAAAGTCGTTCTGATCTTAGGCGGGCGCGGCAAGAACGCGCCCTACGCGCCGCTCGCGCCGCTCGTCGAAGCCAAAGCGCGCGCGCTCGTCCTTATCGGCGAGGACGCCGACCGGATCGAGTCCGAGTTGAGAGATCACGCGCCGACGTTGCGCGCGACCGACATGGCGGACGCCGTGCGGCGCGCGACCGACGCGGCTCGCCCCGGCGACGTCGTGCTCCTCGCGCCCGCGTGCGCGAGCTTCGACATGTTCGAGAACTACGGGCACAGGGGGAGGGCGTTCAAGGAGGCGGTGAACGGATTGCGGAATGCGGATTTCGGATTGCGGGTTGAGAAGACGAACGCGCGCTGATGAGGCGCAGGCACTCGTGAGGTTGATGGTTTTGGTTTGCGAATCCGCAATCCGCAATCCGCAATCCGCAATCCAGAACAGACGGCATGGCTAGGAAGTTACAAACCGACGAGTGGCTGTTCGCGGCGGCGGCGGGGCTCGCGCTGTTCGGCGTCGTGATGGTTTACAGCGCGTCCGCCGACATCGGGTTCCAGCAGTTCGGCAGCCAGTACTACTACGTCAAGCGGCAGGCGCTGTGGACGATCGCGGGGCTCGCCGCGATGCTCGTCGCGTCGCAGGTTGACTACCGAGTTTTGAACCGGCGCTACGTCGTCGCGGGCGCGCTCGCGCTCACCGTCGCGCTGCTCTGCGCGGTCTTCGCCTTCCAGCCGGTGAACGGCGCGCGGCGGTGGATCAAGCTGGGCGGAGCGTCGTTCCAGCCTTCGGAGGTCTCGAAGATCGTGCTGGCGATCTTCCTCGCGCGCTTGTTAGAGCGGCGCGCGGGCGAGGAAGGATCGTTTCTGCGAACCTTCGTGCCGTGCCTCGCGGTGACGGGCTTGCTCGCGGCGCTCGTCGCCAAAGAGCCGGACCTGGGGACGGCGATGATGCTCGGGACGGTCTGCCTCGTGATGCTCTACGTGGCGGGCGCGCGGCTCGCTCACCTCGGGCTGCTCGGCGGGCTCGGCTCGGCGGGCGTCGTGCTGATGTTGATTACGTCGCCGTGGCGCATGGGTCGCATCATGGCGTACCTGCACCCGTGGGACGACGCGCAGGGCAAAGGTTTTCAGGTCGTGCAGTCGCTGATCGCGGTCGGGTCGGGCGGCGCGCACGGCGTCGGCTTCGCCGAAGGGAGACAGAAGATGTTCTTCCTCCCGTTCGCGCACTCCGACTACATCTTCGCCGTCGTCGGCGAGGAACTCGGGCTCGTCGGCGGGCTGACGGTGCTCTTGATCTTCGCGCTCTTCCTGTGGCGCGGCGTGCGCGCTTGTTTGCGTGCGCCGGATCGTTTCGGGATGCTGCTCGGCTTGGGCATCGTGACGGGCATCGTCGCGCAGGCGCTCTTCAACATGAGCGTCGTGCTCTCGCTCGTGCCGTCGAAAGGGATACCGCTCCCGTTCATCTCCTACGGCGGCTCCTCGATGCTCTTGACGCTCGGCGCGGTCGGCGTGCTCTTGAACATCTCGCAGCAAGGGACTGACGCGACGGGCGCGGCGCTGCTGCGACGAGGGGAGGCGGAGAGGATCGTGGACGCCGCGCGCAACGTCGGCGCGCGACCAGCCGCCGCGACGACGCGACCGCGCGTCCCCGTCTCGCAGGCGTGGCGACCGGAGGGGCGCTGAAACGATGCGCGTGCTCTTCGCCGCCGGCGGGACGGGCGGGCACATCTACCCCGCGATTGCGGTGGCGAACGAGGTCATGCGGCGCGACGCCGTATCGTCAGTCAGATTCGTCGGCACGTCGCGCGGTTTGGAGACGAAGTTAGTCCCGCAAGCCGGGTTTGAACTTTCGCTCATTGAAAGCGCGGGGCTGATGAACATGGGTTGGGGCGCGCGGCTACGCGGGCTCGCGGTGCTCCCGAAAAGTTTCTTGGACGCGCGCCGCGTCATCGGAGACTTCCGACCCGACGCGGTGGTGGGTGCGGGCGGCTACGTTTCGGGTCCCGTCCTGCTGACGGCTGTGTTGATGCGCCGCCCGACGCTCGTGATGGAGTCGAACGCCGTGCCCGGCTTCACGAACCGCAGGCTCGCGCGCTTCGTGGACGCGGCGGCGGTCTCTTTCGAGATGTCGCTGCCGTACTTCGGCGGCAAGGCGGTCGTCACGGGCAACCCCGTCCGCCGAGAGTTCTTTGACATACCCGCGAAGCCGCGCGATCCGCAGCGCACGTCGCTCCTGCTGACGGGCGGCTCGCAGGGAGCGCGCGCCGTCAACGAGGCGATGATCGCAGCGCTGCCGCACCTCGCGGGGTTTCGCGGGCGTCTGCACGTCACGCACCAGACCGGCAAGCTCGACTTCGCGCGCGTGCGCGCGGGCTACCAAGCGGCAGGTTGGGACGACGCGGACGTGCGCGAGTACGTCGAGGACATGATGGCGGAGTTCGCCACAGCCGATCTCATCGTCTCGCGCGCCGGCGCGACGACCGCCGCCGAGCTGATGGCGGCGGGCAAGACGGCGATCATGGTGCCGCTCCCCGGTCAGATCGAGCAGCGCCGCAACGCCGAGGCGCTGCGCGACGCGGGCGCGGCGACGATGATTCTCCAGGAAGAGTTGAGCGGCGAACGACTCGCCGCCGAGATCGGGAAACTGATCGAAGACCCCGAAGAGATCACGCGACGCGAACGAGCCGCGCGCGTACTCGCGAAGCCCGACGCCGCGAAAGTCGCGGTTGACATGATTGAAAAGCTGATCGCAGGGAGGGGTCAGGATACAGAACACAGAATTCGGAATTGAAGACGATGTCGAAGACCCATTCTGAATTCTGACTCCTGACTCCTGCATTCTATCGAATGTTCCGTCGCATCCAGCACGTCCACCTCGTCGGCATCGGCGGCATCGGCATGTCCGGCATCGCCGAGGTGCTGTGCAATCTCGGATTCCGCGTGTCGGGGTCGGACTTGAAGCGCTCCTCGGTCACGGATCGGCTCGTCTCGCTCGGCGTCGAGTTCCGCGAGGGGCACCGGGCGGAGAACGTGGGCGACGCGCAGGTGGTCGTCCGCTCGACCGCCGTGCGCGACGACAACCCGGAGGTCGTCGCCGCGCGGATGGCTTCGATCCCCGTCATCCCGCGCGCGGAGATGCTCGCGGAGCTGATGCGCCTGAAGCTCTACACGGTCGCCGTCGCCGGATCGCACGGGAAGACGACGACGACCTCGATGGTCGGCATGGTCTTGGGGCGCGGCGGGCTCGATCCGACGGTCGTCGTCGGCGGGGTGGTCGGCGCGTTCGGCTCGAACGCGCGGCTGGGGAAGAGCGATCTGATGGTCGTCGAGGCGGACGAGAGCGACCGCACGTTTCTCATGCTCGCGCCGACGTTCGCGGTGGTGACGAACATTGATCGCGAGCACATGGACTACTACCGCGACATGGAGGACATGCACGACTGCTTCACGCGCTTCGTCAACAAGGTGCCGTTCTACGGCGCGGCGATCCTGTGTCTCGACGATCCGCACGTCCAGATGGTCGTCCCGCACGTCAAGCGCCGCCGCATCACGTATGGTCTGAGCGCGCAGGCAGACATCTCCGCGCACGGCATCCGCTACGCCGAGTCGTTCGGCTCGACCTTCACGGTCTGGCGCGGGAGCGAGGTTGTCGGCGACGTGACGCTGCGCGTCCCCGGCTTGCATAACATCTACAACGCGCTCGCGGCGGTCGCCGTCGGCTCCGAGCTGGACATCCCGTTTGCGGAGATCGCCGCGGGCTTGCACGAGTTCACGGGCGTCAACCGGCGCTTCCAGGCGAAGGGCGACACGGGCGGCGTGCTCGTCGTTGACGACTACGCGCACCACCCGACCGAGATTCGCGCGACGCTCGCGGCGGCGAAGCTGAGTTCCGCCGGAAGGCGCATGGTCGTCTTGTTTCAGCCGCACCGCTACACGCGCACGAAGGATCAGATGGACGAGTTCGCGCGCTCTTTCAACAACGCCGACGTGCTGATGATCACGGACATCTACGCCGCGAGCGAAGACCCCATCGAGGGCGTCACGGCGGAGGCGCTGACCGACGCGGTCAAGCGCTACGGACACAAAAACGTCTTCTACGTCGGCGGGCTCGACACGGCGGTCAAAGCGCTCTTGAGCGAAGCGCGACCCGGCGACATGGTCTTCACGCTTGGCGCGGGCAACGTCGTCTCGGCGGGCGAGCAGTTGGTCGAGCTTCTGAAGCGGAACGGCAAATGACAGTCGAGGCGCAAAAAAGTTTAGACCGCGAGACGCGCGACCGTCTGGTCGAGGGGATCGCCGCGCGTCTGGGCGTGCGCGCCGAGCGCGGGCGTCGCTTCGCGGAGCTGACGAGTTTGCGCGTCGGCGGCGAGATTGATTGGGTCGTCGCGCCGGAGACGGAAGAGCAGGCGGCGGCGGCGGCGGGCGCGCTCGACGAGGCGGATGTTCCGTGGCGCGTGCTCGGCGCGGGGAGCAACGTGCTCGCGGACGACGAGAGACACGGCTACGTCGTCGTGACGATGCGCGAGGTCAAGGGGGAGGCGAGGTTCGACGGCGAGCGCGTCTCGGTGAGCGCGGGCTACTCGCTGCCGCGTTTGTGCGTGGACGCGGCGCGGAAAGGTCTGTCGGGCATCGAGGGCTTGAACGGGATTCCGGGGACGGTCGGCGGCGCGCTGTGGATGAACGCGGGCGCGTTCGGTCACGAGATCGGCACGGTCGTCGAGACGGTGCGGGTCGCGCGCGGAGGGAGGATCGTCGAAGTGCCGGGCGAGAAGATCAAATGGGACTACCGGCACACTTCGTTTCGCGACGGGGAGTTGGTTTTAGGCGCGACGCTGCGCTTGAAGTTCGACGACGCTGAGAAGATCGGCGCGCGGATGGAGGAGTCGAAGCGGCGCAGGATGGAGACGCAGCCGCACGGCGCGCGCTCCGCCGGGTGCTTCTTCAAGAACCCGCCCGGATCGGGCTTGAGCACGGGGAAGATGATTGACGAGCTGGGCTTGAAGGGCGAGCGGCGCGGCGGCGCGCGCGTCTCCGACGTGCACGCCAACTTCATCGTCACCGAGGGCGAGGACGCGCGCGCTTCGGACGCGCTCGCGCTCGCCGAAGAGATACGCGCGCGCATACGGCGCGAGCGCGGCGTCGAGCTCGAGTACGAGGTGGAACTCTGGCGCAGCCGCGCGCCGGAGTCGAGCGAAGCTCAAGACGCGACGGCTGACAGCGCGCGGGCGAACGACGCGGCAGGGCAGACGGACGACGCGGCGAAAGAAGGTCAGTGATGTTGAAAGAGCAAGTGATCTCACCGCGAGGCGGTCGCGGCGGCGGGAGTCGCGGCGGCGACGTGATCGTCGTGACGACCGAGGGGCGCGCCGGGAAGATCGTGCAGCGACCGACGGCGCGTCGCAATGGGAAGGCGCAGGACAAGCGCGGCGCGCAGCAGCGCGCGAAGTCGCGGCGCGGGGCGTGGGGTAAGGCGCTGGCGTGGGCGCCGCTCGCGGCGAAAGTCCTGATCGCGGTGTGCGCCGGATTGGTGCTCTTCAAAGGCTACCGCGCGGCTGCGGCGTCGTCGTTCTTCGAGCTACGAGGCGTTGACGTGAGCGGCGTCGCGCAGGCGTCCGAAGATCAGATCAGACAGATCGTCAGGCGCGAGGCGGCGGCGGGCGTGTGGAAGGCTGACCTCGGTCAGATGAGCGCGGAGATCGGGCGGCTGCCGTGGGTGCGAAGCGCGGTCGTGACGCGAGTGCTCCCCGACGGCTTGCGCGTGCGGATCACGGAGCGCGTGCCGCGCCTCGTCGTGCGCAACTCGGCGGGGCAGTTCGTCTGGGTTGACGACGACGGCGTCGTGGTCGGCGCGCTGAAGCCGACGCAAGCTCAGCCGTCGTTCTTCATGCGCGGCTTCGACGAGGCGGCGACGGACGCGGCGCGCGCTGAGAACCGCGAGCGGGCGAAAGTTTTTATGACGCTCGCGGGCGAGTGGGAGGCGGCGGGCTTGGCGTCGCGCGTGAGCGAGTTGAACTTGGACGATCTGCGCGACGTGCGCGCGCAACTCGCGGGCGACGACTCGCAGATCGAGATCAGGCTCGGCTCGGCGGAGTGGACGAAGCGGCTGCGGCAGGCGCTCGAAACTTTGGACGCGCAGAAGCGGACGCCGCGCGGCGCTTTTATAACCTACGTTGACATGACGCAGGGCAAGCGCGCCGTCGTCGGCTTCAACCCGCACGCGCCCGCCGCGCCCGTCGCGGGCACGGGCATCAACGAGATCGAGCCGACGGGCGACGCGGCGACGAACGCGGCTGGCGCGGCGAACACGACGAACGCGAAGGACGAGAGCGCGACGAGCGGCGGCGCGAAGGGCGCGGCGCGCGCGAACGTCGAGGCGCGCGCCGCGAAGTCTGACGGCGCGGCGAAGTCGGGAGAGAAGAGCAAGCCTGTGAAGTCGGTTGAAGGACGAAAGGGCGGCGAGCAGTCGGTCGGTCAGTCGGGCGAAGGTCGCCCGCGGCGCGTGAAGGGCGAGTGAGCGGGGCGGATCGGCAGAGTCTGACATTTTGATCCGGTGACGGGTGCAAGTCGGCGAGTCGGACGGTTGCAGTACCACCCCCACGACCGTTTGAGGAGGCGAGAGCGCGCGATGGCGAAACGCGGGACGCACACGACGGGCTTGAGCATCGGCACGAGCCGCGTGACCTGCATCATCGGCGAGCCGGGCGACGCGGGCGCGCTCGACATCGTCGGCATCGGCGAGGCGGAGGCGCGGGGCTTGCGCAAGGGCGTCATCGTCAACCCCGAAAACGCCGTCGAGGCGATCCGCCACGCCGTCGAGGCCGCCGAAAGGATGAGCGGGCTCGAAGCCGAAGAGGTCACGATCAACCTCGCGGGCTCGCACATCATGGGCTTCAACGGTCAGGCGATTGTCGCCGTCTCAGGGCGCGACCGAGAGATCACTTCCGACGACGTGCGCCGCGCGATTGACTCGGCGTGCGCGATCCAACTCCCGGCGGGGCGCGAGATCGTTGACCGTCTGCCGCAGGAGTTCATCGTGGACGATCAGGACGGCATCAACGATCCGGCCGGCATGATCGGCGCGCGGCTCGCCGTCAAAGTCCACATCGTGACGAGCCCCGTCACGGCGCGGCAGAACGCGATCAACGCCGTGAACCGCGCCGGACTGGTCGTCTCCGACATGGTGCTCGATCAGTTGGCGTCGGCTGAGTCGGCGCTGACGGACGAGGACAAGGAGTTCGGCTCGGCGGTCGTGGACGTGGGCGCGGAGACGACGGGTCTCGTCATCTACCAGCGCGGGGCGGTGCAGCACACGGCGGTCTTCGCGCTCGGCGGCGCGCACTTCACGAACGACATCGCGTTCGGTCTGCGCACGCCGATCCCCGAAGCCGAAAGGATCAAGCGCACGGTCGGCTACGCTTCGAGCGCGGGGCTGAACGAAGGGGAGCGCGGCGAGTTGGTCGAGGTGCCGTCGGTGGGGGGACGCCCGGCGCGTCAACTGTCGCGGCAGATTCTGTGCGACATCCTTCAGCCGCGCGCCGAAGAAGTGTTGATGCACGTCGCCGACGAGATACGCGAGTCGGGTTGGGAGAGACAGCTTTCGAGCGGCGTCGTGCTCACGGGCGGCGGCGCGCTTTTGGGCGGGATGGTCGAAGTGGCGGAGCAGGTTTTCGACGCGCCGGTGCGGATCGGCTACCCCGAAAGAGATCGTTTCGGCGGTCTCGTCGAGGACGTGCAGTCGCCCGCCTGGACTGCCGCCGCGGGGCTGTCGCTCGTCGCGCAGCGCGCGCTGGCGTCGGAAGCGCGCGCCGCGGCGGGAAAACGCGGGGCTTCCGTCGGCTTCGGCGGGCTCTTCAACAAATTTCGTGATCGTTTCAGTGGCATTTTCTAGGAAGATGTTGTATGCTGCCGCGCCAGCCGGCACAAGATATTGTCCGCAATATGTTGTTGCCCCCGACGCGCGCAGCCCAAAATAACCTCGGACGCGCTTTCCACAAGCGGCGGGCGTGAATAGCGAAAGAGAGGACTCGGAAGTGAACATGACACCGGAGAGCCGTCAGCCGGACGACAAGTTGCAGATCTTCATCGACGACGATCCGCCGTCGGCGGGCGCGCGCATCAAGGTCATCGGCGTGGGCGGCGGCGGGGGCAACGCCGTCAACCGCATGATCGAGGCGGGCATCGAGGGGATAGACTTCCTCGTCGCCAACACGGACCTGCAAGCCCTGAAGCGCTCGCGCGCGCCGATCAAGATTCAGCTCGGCGGCAAGCTCACCAAGGGCTTGGGCGCGGGCGCCAACCCGGACGTCGGTCGCAACGCCGCGCTCGAAGACACGGAGAAGATCATCGAGGCGCTCGAAGGCGCGGACATGGTCTTCGTCACGACCGGCTTGGGGGGCGGCACGGGCACGGGCGCGGCTCCGATCATCGCGTCGCTCGCCACGGAGCTGAACGCGCTGACGGTCGCCGTCGTCACCAAGCCCTTCCATTTCGAGGGCAGGCGCCGGATGGAGCAGGCGGATCAGGGGTTGCGGGAGCTGCGCGAGTGCGTGGACACCGTGATCACGATCCCGAACGAGCGGCTGCTCGGCACGGTTGACCGCACCGTCTCGCTGCAAGACTCCTTCAAGCTCGCCGACGACGTGCTGCGCCAGGCGGTGCAGGGAATCTCCGATCTGATCACCGTGCCGGGCTTGATCAACCTCGACTTCGCCGACGTGAAGGCGATCATGCAGGGCATGGGCATGGCGCTGATGGGCGCGGGGCGCGCGAGCGGAGAGGATCGCGCCTTGAAGGCGACGCAGCAGGCGATCTCTTCGCCGCTCTTGGAGGAGGCGACGATTGAGGGCGCGAAGGGCGTGCTCATCAACATCACGGGCGGTCTCGATCTCACGCTCTACGAGGTCAACGAGGCGTCGTCGATCATCCGCGAGGCGGCGGACGACAACGCCAACATCATCTTCGGCGCGGTGATTGACGAGACGATGCGCGACGAGATGAAGATCACGGTCATCGCCACGGGCTTCGACAAGGAGTCGGCGGACGTCGGCGCGGTCGCCGCGCCCGGCGCGATCCCGCAGGGTCAGCCGCGCTACCTGCCGCGCACGGACGATCTGCCCGCGCGCGGCAACACCGGGCAACTGCGCGCCGACGATCTGGACGTGCCCGCGTTCATCCGCAAGAAGGCGGACTGAAGAGCGAGTCGGAAACGGTAAGGCGGAAGGATGAAGTGGCGCGCGCAGTCGCTTCATCCTTTTTCTTTTGGCGTCAGGGTGAAGATTAAAGAGCTTCACCGCGGAGATCGCGGAGAAAGACTGAGCTCAGACGGATCGTCTCTGCGTAAACTCCGCGCAACCTCCGCGCCTCTGCGGTGAGGTCTTGTCGCTGTCTTACACGACACGCGGTAAAGTTTCTGTTCACCTTTCGTCCGTCGCTTCTCCGCTTCGTCGCCGCTCTCCGTCCGTCAATCCTTGCCAAAACGAGATCGCTCGTGTAGCATTCTCGCCAACTCCTGACAGGATTGTAATTCAACAACGGAACCACCGTTCTCGTCTTACGACACCGCCCGCGAGTGGTCAGGCTGCCATTACCTAGCGCGCTTTCGCGTCAGACACGCCGTCCGCATTTCGCGTCGAACCCGTCGTCGTCGTTGCGCGGCTTCCGTTGAGACACAAGTTGGAGGTGGCTGAATCAGGTGAACCGCAAGCTGATACGAACGACACTGGAAGACGTGAGGAAGCGCGAGCCCGCGCAGGCTCCGAGGGAGCGTGTTGACAGCCCGCGCGAGGGCGCCGGCACGGGCGGGGGCTACGTCCCGCGCGACCGACCGCCGCAGCAGCACGGGCACTCGCGCCCCGCCCCGTCGGGCGCGCCGCGCGGCGACGCGGCGGCGATGGGGCGCAAGAAGATCCCGCCCGCCGAGACGAACGCGGAAATCTTCTACTACAAGAAGCAGATGGACGCGCACACCCAGATGGTCATCGTGCTCCTCGACGGCGAGGAGGTCGAGGGCACCATCGAGTGGTACGACCGTGCCGCGCTCAAGGTGAACCGCAGGGGCGCGCCCAACATCCTGCTGCTGAAGCACCACATCAAGTACATGTTCAAAGCCGAGGATCGCGACGGCGGCGGCGACGAAGCCGAGAGCGACTCCGGCGGCAAGAACGACTCGGGCGGCGAGAGCTAAACGCCCGACGACCGACGACGCGCGCGGCGGCTCACCGAAGAGTCGCCGCGCGCGCCGACGCGCCCGACCTCACAAACGAGATGAGCGAGACGCGGCAGACTCCGCGAGCAGACGGCGCGCCCGACGCGGCGGCGACGAAGCCGCGCGTCGGCGTGACGATGGGCGACCCGGCGGGGATCGGTCCCGAAGTCGTCCTGAAAGCCGTCGCGGAGGAGTCGGTGCGCGGCGTGTGCGTCCCCGTCATCGTCGGCGACGCGCAACTGCTCGCGCACACGGCGCGCAAGCTCGACCTCCAGTGCGGCTACGAGATCGTCCGCCGCGGCGAGAGCCTCCCCGACGGACTCGACGAGCCCGTCATCTTCCACCTCGACAACGTGCGCGAGCACGTCGAGCCGGGCGTCGAGTCGGGCGCGGCGGGGCGCGCGGCGGCGGAGTACATCGAGGCGGCGGTCGAGCTGTGCGCCGCCGGATCAATCGAGGCGATCTCGACCGCGCCGATCAACAAGAAGGCGCTCTTCCTCGGCGGCTACGGCTTCCCCGGTCACACCGAGTTCCTCGCGCACCTGACGGGCACGCCCGAAGTCGCGATGGCGTTCGTCGCCGCGAACCTGCGCGTCGTGCTCATCTCGACGCACGTGCCGCTCGCCGAGGCGATCCGGCTCGTGCAGCGCGAGAGGATCGAGCGCGTCGTCAAACTAACCGACCGGGAGCTGCGGCGCTGGGGCATCAACGAGCCGCGCGTCGCCGTCGCCGCCCTGAACCCGCACGGCGCGGAGGGCGGCTTGTTCGGCGTCGAGGAGGCGGCGGAGATCGCGCCCGCCGTCGAAGCCTGCCGCGCGCGCGACCGCTTAGACGTGCGCGGACCCTTCTCGGCGGACACGGTTTTCTTGCGCGCGTCGCGCGGCGAGTTCGACGCGGTCGTCGCCTGCTACCACGATCAGGCGATGATCCCGGTCAAGTGCCTCTCGTTCGGCGAAGCCGTGAACGTCACGCTCGGCTTGCCTTTCATACGCACGTCGGTCGATCATGGGACGGCGTTCGACATCGCCGGGCGCGGCGTCGCCGAACATTCGAGCATGGTCGCCGCCATCACGCTCGCCGCCGAACTCGCCCGCAAAGACGGCGCGGGGCGCGCGGTCGAAGTTTGAAGAAA
This sequence comes from Acidobacteriota bacterium, assembly GCA_020201365.1. Taxonomy (GTDB): domain Bacteria; phylum Acidobacteriota; class Blastocatellia; order Pyrinomonadales; family Pyrinomonadaceae; genus JAIVGV01. The sequence continues at coordinate 2,396 of JAIVGV010000285.1, read as the reverse complement.
ATGGTGAATGCGCAATGGTGAATGAAAAGCAGTTGCTCTCTGCGTTCATCATTCCGCGCTCATCGTCCGTCATTACCGAATATGCCTGCTAAGAACGAAGAGAATCCGAGCCGGGTGCTCGTCGCCGACGACGACCCGGCGATCCTGCGCCTGGTGACGGCGCTCGTCGAGAAAGAGGGCTACGAGGTGGTGACGGCGCGCGACGGGCGCGAGGCGATCAAGCTGCTGAAGTCGGACGCGAACTTCGCCGCCGCGATCCTCGACGTGGTGATGCCGCACATCGAGGGGCCCGAGATCGTCCGCTACATGCGCTCCGAGAAGCGGCTCATGAAAATCCCCGTCATCATGATGACCGCCGAGCAGAACCCGAAGCTCCCCTCCGACAGCTTCGCCGCGGGCGCGGGCGTCTTCCTCCCCAAGCCCTTCACCTCCTCCCAGCTCCAGATCATGCTCCGCATGATCATCAACCAAGCCTCCAAGCATAAGGACTGACGAAGACGCGGCAGGCCCGACGACGCGCCATGAAGAGACGACGGACAAGCACGACGACCGTTCTCGCCGTCGCCGCAGTCTTCGCGCTCGCGTGCTTCGTGTGTCTCGCGCCCCCCGCCGCGCCGCGCGTCGCGGAAGCTAAGGACTCGAAGCCGAAGCCCGGGCTGAAAAAGTCGGAGGCGCAGAAGGTGATCGCAGACCTCTCGCTGCTCGCGCTCAGCAAGGGCGCGGTCGTCGTCAAAGACATCTCCCCCGGCACGACTTCCGCCACCGTCACGGCGGAAGTCCGCATGGGCTTCCGCTTCACGCGCGACGAGCGAGGCGCTTGGCGCGCGCGCGAAGTGCGCGTCGGCGACCGCGAGTGGGAAGACTTCGATCTGCTCGCGCGCGCCGCCGGAGCCGACCAGATCGCGCGCGCGCGCGCCGCGCTCGACGCGCTCGCCGCCGAACTCGACGCCCTCGCGCGCGCCAAGAAGCAGCGCGACGCCGAGAAGAAAAAGAAGGGCGCGGGGCGCGACGAAGCGACGAAGGAAGGGAAGAAGAGGGGGAAGGATAAGAGGAAGCAGGGCGGCGAACAGGCGGGCGGCGGTCAGGCGAGCGACAACCGCGCTAGAGATGATCAAGCCGTCGAGGTTGCGTCTGTCGCGGGCGGCGAGGCGTCCGCCCCGAACGTCGGCGCGCCGGCACGGATCGACGTCGCTTCCGTTGACGAGAAGGAACTCGCGCGCGGCGCGCTGCGCGTGAAGAACCCCGCGTCGGCGCTCTCCGGGATGGGAAGCTCGGCGGTCGTCGAGGCGTCGGTCGAGGGCGTGTTCGATCTCGTCCGCGACGACGGCGCATGGCGCGTCGCGTCGGTCAGAATCGGCGACGCGAGTCTGACAGACTTCGACGCAATCGTGCGCGCGCTCGACGCGGAGAAGGCGAGGCGCGCGCGCGCAGACCTCGACGCCTTCGCCGCCGCGCTCGAAGCCTTCCGTCGCGAGCGCGGCTTCTACGTCGTCGCAGACTCCGAAGTCGTCCTCATGGACTTCCTCCACCCGCGCTACATCCCGCGCGTCGTCCGCCTAGACCCCTGGCACAGACCTTACGAGTACGCGGGCACGCGCGACTCTTACACGCTGCGCTCGGACGGCGCGGACGGCAAGCCGAACACCGCCGACGACATCGAGAAGCGCGGCGGGAGGTGAAACCGGCAGGGCACGCGCGGCGGGCAGACGAAATCTATTCGGGCGGCTCCGAGCCGGCGGCGTGCTGGGCGCTGGCGTCCGGGACGCCCCAGATTTCAGATAGGCGCTTGATGAACTCCGCGATCTGATCTCGCCAGTAGTTCCAGTTGTGCATCCCGTCGGGGAGCGTGTGCAATTCCCCGCCTAGCTCGGCGCAGGCGGCTTTGTTGTTGTCGTAGAACTTCTTGTCCCCACTCCTCGTTTTCTCCTTCCCGTCCACTAACGTTTTAGCATCGTCGCCCTGACCGCAGTAGTGGTGGTAGAGGGCGAGCTGTTTGCCGAGTTCCTGAGGGTAGGGAACGTGCCTCTTCGCCAGCTCGTCCGTCAGCTCTTTATGAAATCCGCCTTGGAGCTTGCCGCTGAGGACTCCGAGCGCGGAGAAGACGCCTTTGTTTTTCAACGCGATGGCGAGTGCCTGTCTCCCGCCCATCGAGATGCCCAAGATCGCTTCTTTGGGAGGGCTCGGGTTGAGCGAGTCGAGCAACTCTTTCCGAATGGTGTCGAAGTGATCCATGAAAGCGCCGACGCCAGGGTCTTGCCCGGCATTTTTCAAGTCGCCGCAAAACGGCATCACGATCAGCATCGGGACGGGCTTAACCGACGCCAGCAGGTTTCCGAGCTGACCGTACTTCTCCCAGTTGTCTAGGGAGTCGAACTGCCCGTGCAGCAGGTAGAGGG
>JAIVGV010000262.1 GCA_020201365.1 Acidobacteriota bacterium | reverse complement strand
GGACCCGAGCGGTTGCCCGCGACGAAGCAGGTCGAGACGTGAATCAGCGCCGGTCGGCGCATGCGCTTCGCGAACTCGATGACGTTCTGCGTGCCGACGACGTTGGTGCGCAGCGCGCTCTCCAGCGTCGGGTTGAACGTGACGTTGCCCGCGCTGTTGATGACGATGTCAACATCCCCGGCGACGCGCTGCGCCTCGTCTTCCGTGAAGCCGAGGCGCACCTCGCCGATGTCTCCGCCGACGATCTCGACCTTGTCCTTGATGAAGCCCTCGAACGCCGAGCCGTAGCGTTCTCTTAAGGGATCGAACGGCGGGGCGGTGATGACGTTGTTCCAAAATCTTGTGTGAGACTCTTCGAGCGAGCGCGCGCGCACCGTGACGTACACCTTCTCCAAGACGGGGAAGCGATGCAGCAGCATCGAGAGCGTGACTTTCCCGAGAAAGCCGGTGCTCCCGATGAAGAGGACTTTGCGCCCGCGGTAAGCTTCTGTCGGAGACAGTTTCATTGCCGAATTCAACGAATAGGGATCAACGCTTGACGGCGAACAGCCTTGCAAGCTCAAGGCTGAATCCCGGCAGCACATCGCCGCCTTCGAGCGCGTCCTGCTCGCTCAAGATTCTCACGTCGAACGGCGAGCGGTAGACAGCAACCGTGCGACGTTTCGGGTTGAAGACCCACACGGCGCGAGAGCCGGCGGTGAAGTAAAAACTAACTTTCTCGTCAATCTCCTGAACGGTATTGCTTGGGCTGAGAACTTCGACCGCCAGATCTGGTGCGAACGGGAAAAACTTTTCAAATGTATCGACCGTCGCCAAGCGCTCGTTGCCGACGAATGCGGCGTCCGCGCCGACGACCGTGTCGGGATCAGTCTCGACGAGAAAGCCAGTCTCCGCGCCGAACACTTCGCCGAGATCGTGCTCCTCGACAAACCTGACTAGCCACGCTGCGAGGCGGGCGCAGATGACGCCGTGAAGCGGCTTGGTCGGAGACATGACCTTCAGCACTCCTTTGATCAGCTCGTAACGCCGGTCGCTGCCGTCCACGAATGAGGGCAGCGTGAGCAGTTCGTCGGCAGTCATTAATTTGGTTTCTGCTGCACTCATAAAACTCCTAAGCCCCCTTCCGCAAT
>JAIVGV010000454.1 GCA_020201365.1 Acidobacteriota bacterium | reverse complement strand
CCGCCGCCCCGCGCGCGGAGTAACTCTTCGCGAAGACAGCGCCCGACTGAGTGCTCACGTCCTTGAACTTTCCCCCGACGTTCTCGAACAGGAGCATCGGCTCACGGTATTTCACGCGCGGGGCGCGCGACTCGATCATGTCGTCCGGGTGGCCGTTGGCGAGGAAGAGATCGGCGTCGCCGTCGTTGTCGAAGTCGAAGAACTTCAAGCCCCAGCCGCTCAAGAGGCGCGTCGCCGGGGCGATCTCGCCGGGCTCGTCCACGAAGGTCAAATCCTTCTGGTTGTGGTAGAGGCTGAAGAACTCCTGATCGATGTTGGCGACGAAGAGGTCTTGCCAGCCGTCGCCGTCGTAGTCGCCCGCGTCCACGCCCATGCCGGAGCGCGGCGCGCCCGCCTCGCTGTAAGCGACGCCCGCCGCGAGACCCGCCTCCTCGAACTTGCCGTTGCCCTCGTTGACGAAGAGGAAGTTCGGCACGGTGTCGTTGGCGACGAACAAGTCCGTCCAGCCGTCGTTGTTCACGTCGGTCGCGACCGCGCCGAAAGACTTGCCGGGCGAGTCACTGATCCCCGACTCCTTGCTCACGTCTGTGAACGTCCCGTCGCCCTGGTTGCGGAAGAGGCGCGAGGGCTGGGGCTTGAAGAAGCGCGGGACGCAGTAGTAGCGCCGCTTCGACTCGTCCGTGCAATAAAGGGTCTGCGCCGTCCTGTCGTAGAGGACGAAGCTTGAGACGAAGAGATCGAGTCTGCCGTCGCGGTCGTAGTCGAACCAGACGGCGCAGGTTGACCAGCCGGGCGCGGCGACGCCCGCCTTCGCCGTCACGTCCGTGAACGTGCCGTCGCCGTTGTTGTGATAGAGAATGTTTCGACCGTAGGCGGTGACGTAGAGGTCTTGCCAGCCGTCGCCGTCGTAGTCGGCAGCCGCCGCCCCCATGCCGAACGTGCCGCCGGCCACATTCGCGCGGTCGGTCACGTCCGTGAACGTGCCGTCGTGGTTGTTGCGGTAGAGCGCGTTCTTGAGCAATTGTTTCGGCGTGTAGAAATCGGATGCTCCGCTGTTGACGAGGTAGATGTCCATCCAGCCGTCGTTGTCGTAATCGAAGAAGACGCAGCCCGCGCCGACCGTCTCGGGCAGATAACGCTCCGGCGACATCGCGTTGCTGTGCGTCCACGTGATCCGGCTGACTGCGGGCGGCACTTCGACGAAGGTGACGGGCGTCGTCGCGGGCGCGGTCGTCTGCCGCGCGCCGGAATCGGGCGCGAGACAGAGCGTCAGTAAGAAGAGTGACGAGAGAAGGGCGAGCCTGTCTTTCACAATCACCGCCTGACGGCGTCAACGCTATTCAGCCGATTAGAGTCGGGCGCCGCTCGCGAGACTTCGGGCGCAAAGTGACCGCCGAACGTTCGTCTAGGGCGGGCCGACGGGCGCGCCCGGATCGCCCTCCGCCGCCTGGGGCTTGCCCGCGCTCTTGAGACGTTCGACTATCGCCATCTCCGCCTGCGCACGCTGCGGCTCTTTGAGCAGCGCGTACAGACGCGCGAGGTTGTAGTGCGCCTTCGAGTCGTCAGGGTTCAGCTTCGCGCCCGCCTCAAGCTCCTCGCGCGCGCGCGCGTAGTTCTTCTGCTTCAGGTAGAGCGCGCCGAGGGCGACGTGCGCGTTGGCGAACGAGGGCAGCAGGCGGATGGCGTTTCCGAACAGCCCGACGGCGCGCTCGTCCTCGTTCTGCTCCTGCGCGATGACGCCGAGGTAGTAGAAAGTTTCGGGCGCGGCGTCGTCGCGCCGCGCGCTCTTCTCAAGCCACCCGCGCGCCTCCGGGTACTTCTTCTGCTTGAGCAGGACGTAACCCAGATACATCTGCGCCTGCGCGTGGTCGGGCTGGAGTTCGAGCGCGCGGCGGAAGACCCGCTCGGACTCGAAGAGGTCGGGCTTCTTAAGCCAGACCGCGCCGAGTGCGACGAGGTACGCCGCCTCGTCCGGCTTGAGCCGCACCGCCCGTTCGAGCGACGTCCGCGCGTCCTCGAACTGCTCCAACTTCAACGCGACGACGGCGAAACGGTAGAGCATCTCCGGCGAGTCGGCGACGAGTGCCCGGGCGCGCGAGAGGTAGGCGGACGCCGACCGCGCGTCTCCCTCCGACCGCGAGACGAGCGCCATGCCGAGGAGCGCGTCGGCGTTATCGGCTTGCGCGGCGAGCGACAGCCTGTAGCTCTCTTCCGCTCTACCCGCCTCGCCTTTCTTCAGGTAAGCGTCGCCGAGGACGGCGAGCAAGGCGGGCGGCGGCTGACCCGTCCGCCGCACGTCTGCGATGAAGGCGACGCACTCGTCGAAGCGACCGAGCGTGAGCAGCAGGTGCGCGAGTTTGTAGCTCGTGTCGGCGTCGTCGGGGGCGATGCGGTGCACCTCCCTCAGCTCCGCGACCGTCTTCTCCGGCTCCCGTTTGAGCAGGTAGAGGTAAGCCAGATTCATGTGCGCGCCGGCGAATTGACGATCGACGCGCAGGGCGTGCGTGAAGAGGGCTTCGGCTTCGTCGAGCCTCCCCTGCTGCGCGCGCACCGTGCCGAGCAGGTTGAGCGCGAGGGCGTCGTCCGGGCTGCTCTTCAACACGCCATTTAACAACTGCTCCGCCTCCGGGATGCGGCGGACGGTGATGAGCGCCGCCGCGCGCTCGATCTGCGCGGCGTGGTCGTCCCCCTGCGCCGCCGCGCGCCGCGGAGCGATGAGGGAGAAGAGGAGCGTGAAGCTCGCGCTCAGGCAAACCGGCGCGGCGAGGGCAAACTTCAGCGAGCGGGTGAAGTCCCGCCGCCCCCGGCGGGCGGACGCCCCGCGCTGTTGATGATCGATGAGCCGTCGTAGTCGCACAGCGAACATGGAAGTTCGATCCGAGGAGATCGGCAAGCTCGGGGAAAGGTCGGGCGACCTCCCGGCGCAAATGTTTTGCACAGGCGGGGCGCGGTAGTTCGTTCGGGAGTTATTGCCGCGCGGCGTTCTTGAAATCCTTCTGCCCCGTGAGACCGCGCCCCTCTTCGACGGTCAGAACCCGGTTCACGCCCGCGCCGCTCACCTTGTCAACCGCGCCGCTGGGCCAGCGGACTTCGATCAGATCGATCTTCGTCCGCTTCTCGAGCCCGAAGTGCAGGCGCAGATCGCTCTGCGAGATGTAGCTGCCGCCGCTCTTGACTTCGCCCGTCTGAACGAGATCGCCGGAGACCACTTTAACACGCGCGCCGATGCCGTCGCGGTTGCTCTTCACGCCGACCGTCTTGATCAGGATCGAGTTGTTCGCGTTGCCGCCGTCGTTGCGCAGCAGTTGCGGCGGGCCGTCCAGATCGCCGACGACTAGGTCAACGTCGCCGTCGTTGTCTATGTCGCCGGCGGCGACGCCGCGCCCGACGCGCTTCTCCGCGAGCGCCGCGCCCAACTGCTCGGAGACCTCCGTGAACGTCCCGTCGCGGTTGTTGTGGTGCACGAACTTGCGCTGGCGGTAATTTTCGAGCTGCGGATAGACGTGGCCGTTGGCGACGAAGAGATCGGGCCAGCCGTCGTTGTCGTAGTCGAAGAATTCCGTGCCCCAGCCGACGTAAGGGAGGGCGACCGCCGCGACGTTCGCCTTGTAGGAGACGTCGGCGAAGTTGCCGCGACCGACGGCGCGGTAGAGCGCGTTGTACTCGTCGGCGAAGTTCGTGACGAAAAGATCGAGCCTGCCGTCGTGGTCGTAGTCGCCTAAGGTTACGCCCATGCTGCCCTGCTCGCTCCCGTTCTCGTTGACCGCCGCGCCGGAGACGAACCCGATCTCTTTGAACGTGCCGTCGCCGTTGTTGTGGTAGAGGAAGTTCGGCGTCGAGTCGTTGGCGACGTAGATGTCCACGAGCCCGTCGTCGTCGAAGTCCGAGCAGATGACGCCGAGCCCGTAGTAGCCCGAGGGGTCGGAGACGCCCGCCTTCTTCGACACGTCCGTGAACGTGCCGTCGCCGTTGTTGCGGTAGAG
>JAIVGV010000453.1 GCA_020201365.1 Acidobacteriota bacterium | reverse complement strand
AACGTGCCGTAGCCGACATGCAGCGTGATCTCGGCGACGCGCACGCCGCGCCCGCGCAAACGCTCGAACGTCGGCGGCGTGAAGTGCAGCCCCGCGGTCGGCGCGGCGACCGCCCCGCGCGCCCCGGCGTAGATCGTCTGGTAGCGCTCGCGATCCTCGGCGCGCTGTGCGCCGTCCGTGCCGCCTTCCAGCCGCGCGCGCTTGATGTAGGGCGGCAGCGGCATCAGCCCGAGCTCCTCGACGAGCGCGTGGAAGTCGCCCCCGCAATGGAAGCGCACGGTGCGGCGACCGCCCTCGTGCGCGGCGACGATCTCGCCGCGCAGTCTTCCGTCGCCGAAAGAGACTTGCTGCCCGCGCGCTACCTTGCGCGCCGGTCTTGCGAGCGCGTCCCACACGAGCGGCTCGCGCTCCTCGACGAGCAGCAGCTCGACCTGACCGCCCGAAGGCTCGCGACGCCCGACGAGCCGCGCCGGGAAGACGCGCGTGTTGTTGACGACCAGCAGATCGCCCGCCGCCAGCTCTTCCGGGAAATTTGCGAACTGACCGTCGCGCCAGCTCCCGCCCGCGCGCTCGACGACGAGCATCCGCGACGCGTCGCGCCGCCCGGCGGGGTGCTGCGCGATCAGCTCTTCGGGCAGCTCGTAGTCGAATTCTGAGATGAGCACGGGGAGGCGTTCGTCGTGTTGTTCAGCGCGCGGCGGGCACGGGCGAGTCGGGCGTCGCCTGCTGGACGACCTCCTCGTGCGCCGCCGAGTGCTCCTGGTGGAAGACGACGGAGAGCTGCGCGCCGAACAGCAGAATGAGGCTGGAGACGTATGACCACGTGAGCACGGCGACGACCGCGCCGACCGAGCCGTAAATCTGATCGTAGTGGAAGTACTGCAGCAGCCACGCGAAGACGTACTTCGCCGCCTCCCAGAGCACGCCCGCGACGACCGCGCCGGGGATCGAGTCGCGCAAGGTGACGCGCCCGTTCGGCATCACGCGGTAGACGAAGGTGAAGAGCGTGACGGTGACGAGCACGCTCACCACCGCGTAAACGATCTGCCACGCCCCGTTCCCGATGAAGGAGAGCCACACGGAGTGTTCGAGCTGGCGCGGCGTCAGGCGCGAGGCGAACTCGCGCAGCGCGACCAGGAGCGACGTCATGAAGATCGAGACGGCGAGCAGGACGCCGACGCCGCCGATCATCAGCAGCGTCAGCCCGCGCCCGCGCAGCATCGCGCGCGGCTTCGTTCCCCAGAGCCGGTTGATCGCCCGCTCGACGACGTTGAAGACCCAAGACCCCGCCCAGAGCGTGACGACGATGCAGGTGACGATGATTTCGGTCGAGACGTTTTCGAGCGAGCGCACGGTCGAGCGCAGGAACTCGCGCGAGCCGGGATAGACTTCGACGGCGCGTCGGAGCATCTCGCTGCCGATGTCGAAGTGGTTACTGAATGCGAGCAGGACGAGCAGCAGGGGAAACAGCGTGAGCAGACCGAAGTAGCTCATCGCGGCGGCGGGCGTGAAGAGATCGTTCTCGTGGAACTGGTGGAAGGCGTGATTAAACATCGAGAGCCACGGCGCGCGGTTGCGCACGCCGAAGTGCTGTCGCTGGAACGAACGAACCCGCTTCCACATAACAAGGATTTACGAGAGAGAGGATACACGAGTTCGCGGCGACTGTGGGAGCGCGCGCGGCTTCCTCGAAAGATTAGCCACAGAGGGCACAGAGATCACAGAGCAAAGTATGGACGCGGGGCGATGAATGGTAAAAAAAGCTGTCTCACCTCATCGTTCATCGTTCCTACTTCATCTTCCTCCCTCTGTGATCTCTGTGCCCTCTGTGGCTAAAAGTTCGATGACGACATCTCAGCCGAAGAGACCGGGCGCACCCGCGGGCGGGTTGATGCCGAAGTGCTCGAAAGCCAACCGCGTCGCCGTGCGACCGCGGGGCGTGCGGTTCAAGAAGCCGATCTGGATGAGGTACGGCTCGATGATCTCCTCGATGGAGTCCTTCTCCTCGTTGATCGACGCGGAGATCGTTCCGAGCCCGACGGGTCCGCCGTCGAACTTCTCGATGATCGTGAGCAGGAGCTTGCGATCGACTTCGTCCAAGCCGAACGTGTCAACCTCCATCCGGTCGAGCGCGTTCGCGGCGACCGACTTGTTGACGCGCCCCTCGTGCTCGACCTCGGCGAAGTCGCGCACGCGCCGCAAGAGTCGGTTGGCGATGCGCGGCGTGCCGCGCGCCCGGCGTGCGATCTCGCGCGTGCCGCCCTCGTCAACTTCCACGCCGAGGATGTCCGCGGAGCGTTTGACGATCAGCTCCAGCTCTTCGTGCTTGTAGAAGTCGAGGTGGAAGACGATGCCGAAGCGACCGCGCAACGGAGCCGTGATGAGTCCCGCCCGCGTCGTCGCGCCGACTAGGGTGAACTTCGGCAGGTCGAGCTTGATCGAGCGCGCCGCCGTCCCCTGACCGATCATGATGTCGAGCTGATAGTCCTCCATCGCGGGATACAAGACCTCCTCGATGGCAGGACTCAGCCGGTGTATCTCGTCTATGAAGAGGACGCCGCCCTCTTCGATGTTCGTCAGCAGCCCGACGAGATCGCCAGCCTTCTCGATGACGGGACCCGCCGTCGAACGAATGTCCGCGCCCATCTCGTTGGCGACGATGTTGGCGAGCGTGGTCTTGCCTAAGCCGGGCGGACCCGTGAGCAGCACGTGATCTAACGCCTCGCGCCGCTTCGACGCCGCGCGGATGAAGACGCGCAGGTTGTCCGTCGCCTTGCGCTGACCGATGTACTCGGCGAGCCGCGTCGGTCGCAGCGACAGCTCGAACTGCCGCTCGTCGTCGAGCGCGACGCCGTCTCGGTTGTTGGCTGGCGGGAGTTCTTCAGACATGACTCAAACGATGAAGTCGGAACGGCGGACGATGAAGTGAAGACGATCCGTCTTACAGTTCATCGTCCGCCGTTCCGACTTCATCGTTTCCCTTATCATCCTTTAGAGAGCGTCCGCAGCGCGCGGCGCAGCAGCAGCTCGACGGACAGAGAGCCGCCCTCCTGCATGGCGTTCGTGACGGCACGCTCGGCGGCGGCGCGCTGGTAGCCGAGGTTGACGAGGGCGGAGAGCGTGTCCTCGCGCACGACGTCGTCGGGGAGCGCCGCGCCCGCCGGTTGCGCGGCGAGTTGCTCTTCGAGCGCGGGCGAGGAGAGCGCAGCCATCTTGTCGCGCAGCTCTATGCCGAGCCGCTCGGCGGTCTTCTTGCCGACGCCGGGGATCGCGGTCAGCCGCGCGATGTTGTTCGTGCGGATCGCCGTGATGATCTCGTCGGCGCTCATGCCTGAGAGCATGGCGATTGCCGACTTGGGCCCGATGCCGCTCACGGAGATCAGGAGTTGGAAGAGTTCGCGCTCGCGCCCCGTCTTGAAGCCGTAGAGCTGGAGCGCGTCCTCGCGGACGTGCGTGTAGATGCGCAGGGAGACCTGCGCGCCCGCCTCTTCCAGATCGTAGAAGGTCGTGACGGGGATGGTGACTTCGTAGCCGACGCCGCCCACGTCAACGACGACGCTCGTCGCGTGCTTGGCGAGCAGCGTGCCCGATAGGTGTGCGATCATTTCTCGTGTGCGCTTTTCGAGAGAAGGGAATTTCGGGAGCGCCTCTGTACTCGTGCGAAACCTGAACTCGGCGCAGATCAGGAAAGACCTCGCGCAGTTCGGCGAGTTCGGCAGGCGCGGCGTCGGCTACTCGGTGGGCGATCTGCGCGAGCACCTGACGAAGATTTTGGGGCTCGACACGCCGCGCCGCGTCGGGATCGTCGGCGCGGGGCACCTGGGCAGCGCGCTCGCGAATTACAGAGGCTTCCGCGCCTCGAACTTCACGGTCGTCGCGCTCTTCGACAACGATCAGAAGAAGATCGGTCGCGCGGTCGGCGACGCGCGCGTGAGGGTTTACGACGCGCGGGAGATCGCGCGGGTCGTCCGAGACGAGAGGGTTGACGTGGCGGTCGTCGCCGTGCCCGCGCGCGCCGCGCAGTCAGTCCTGAATCAACTGATGTCGGCGGGCATCAAAGCGATCCTGAACTTCGCGCCCGCCTCTTTGAGCGCGCGCCCCGGCGTCAAGGTCAAAAATGTTGACCTGACCATCTCGCTCGAAACGCTCTCCTCTCACCTCGCGCGCCCGCGCGCCGTGAGCACGACACGACCGCGCGGCGTCCGCGCGCGGCGCGAGAGCGGCGAGAGCGGCGAGCGCGAGCTTGGCTGACGAAAGGTCTGAAACGTCATGCACGAACACTTACTCAGGCGGGCTCTGCCGTTCACGCTCGCGCTCGTCGTCGGCGTCGCGGCGGCGTCGGTCATGCGGCGGGAGCGACTGACGCATCCGTGTAGCGTCGCGCCGAGGAGCGCGCCGGTCGGAGTTTTGGATGTGAAGTTGCCAGCCGCCGCGCCGCGCGGGCTGCCGGAGGTTCACGTGCTGTCGCCGATGGACATGGATGAGGTGCAGGTGTTCGAGCTGAGCGGCGGCGGCTACACGAGCGCGCGCGTCATCTCGCCGCCGGGTCCGCACTACGAGGCGCCGCCGCGCAGGAGCTACGAGCAGGGCGTCCTGCAGTTGAGCTTCTACTTCGGCGCTGACGGCACGATCTCCGAGATCGAGCCGCCCTTCAAGCCGCACGACTGTAGCATCTGCCTGCAAGGCAAGAACGTCACCTACATTAACCCGCGCGATCCCGCTTCGCGCGAGTATGTGGAAGCCGCGGAGGAAGCCGTGCGCCGGATCAAGTTCGAGCCGGGCACGCTCGGCGGACAGCCCGTCGGGATGCACGGGCTCGCCGAGTGCATCTTCCGTCTCGACGGAGAGCAGACGAGTAAGCGTGATGAATGAGCAGGACGCGCGGCGCGAGATCGTGCGCGTCGGCGAGTTGATGTACGAGCGCGGCTACGTCGTCTCTTCGGACGGCAACGTGAGCGTGCGTCTGGACGACAGTCGGATAGTTGCGACGCCGACGCAGACGTGCAAGGGGCGCATGACGGAGGACTCGCTCGCGCTGACTGATCTTGCGGGCAAGGCTCTGAACGACAGGCGCGCGTCGTCGGAGCTGGCGATGCACCTGCTGATCTACCGCGAGCGTCCCGACGTGAAGGCGGTCTGCCACGCGCACCCGCCGCACGGCTCCGCGTTCGCCGTGGCGGGGCTGGCGATTGATCAGCCGATCCTGTCGGAAGTGATCCTGACGCTGGGCTGCGTGCCGCTCGCGGAGTACGGCACGCCTTCGACGGACGAGTTGACGGACGCGATGCGCCCGTTAGTCCGCCACCACAACGCGCTCTTGATGGCGAACCACGGCGCGGTCGCCTACGGCGCGGACTTGTGGCAGGCATTCGACCGCCTCGAAACGCTGGAGCACACGGCGAAGATCGCGATCCTCGCGCGCGCCCTCGGCGGCTCGCGGAATCTTTCGCCCGACGCGATTGAGAAATTGATCAACGTGCGCGAGGCTGCCGGGTATTTGGACGAGCGAGCGCGCTGCCAGTCGTGCGGCTACCTGCACGAGACGCGCGTGACGTGCCCGACGGGCGAGCGACCGGGCGCGACCGCGCCGCGCTCGGCAGCTAACACAACGGGGAACGGCGACGGCAAGATCAATCTCACGCGCGAGGAGTTGATCGAGTTGCTGGCGCAGGCGGCGAATATAAAATCGTGAGCGCGGCGTGAGTCGTGATAAGGTTTGTGTCGGTTGGATACGTCGCTGCTTGAGTCCCGTTAGGGACGGCATGTTTATAGCAGCGCGAGTGTGTGAAAATTTTT
>JAIVGV010000452.1 GCA_020201365.1 Acidobacteriota bacterium | reverse complement strand
CCTGCACGTCCTCGACACGGAAATCTGCTCGACGCGCTGCGCCGCAGAGTTCGCCAACCCCTGCCAGCGCTTCTGCCCCGCGGCGGTGTACGAGATGGTTGACGACCCGTCGTCAGGTAAGCGCAAACTTCAGATCAACTTCTCGAACTGCGTCCACTGCAAGACGTGCGACATCATGGACCCCTACCAGATCATCAACTGGGTCACGCCCGAAGGCGGCGGCGGTCCCGATTACAAAGGGATGTGAGGGGGAAGTGGGTGGTAAGCGACAAGTGACAGGAGACAGGCAAAACGGAAGCCAGAAGCTAAGGGCTAGTGGCTTTTCTCCTACCTGCCACCTGTCACTGCTTTTCAGTAATCGCGAAGTCCACCTTGCCCTGCTGCACCTCTTCGAGGGCGACGCGCGTGGGCTTGTGGCGCTGCGTGTCCATGTCAACGCGCGGGCGCGCGCCGCGCTGGAGCTGCTTGCTGCGCTGCGCCGCGACGATGATCAGCCTGTACTTCGAGTCAATGCCGGGCGCGGCGTCCGCCTGCGGCTCGACCTCCGCCGCCTTCTTCGTCTCTGCTTTCGCTTGCTTTGCCATGTTTGAGTCCCGCGTCGGATGAATTTCGATCCACTACTTTAAATACAAAACGGTCTTCGCGGCAAACCGCCGGAGGCGTCTGGCGACTCACGCGCCGGCAGCAGACTCCGGGAACGTCGCCAACACGCGCCGCGCGAGCGACTCCTGACGCGCGCGCCGCGCGCGCTCCGCGTAGATGATTGACGCGAGCTGACGCGCCGCGCGATCAGCGTCGTCGTTCAAGATCACGTAGTCGAACTCACTGTAGCGCGCGACCTCCGCGCGCGAGTTGCGCAGCCGCGTCGCGAATTGCTCCGGGTTCTCCGACTCGCGCGCGCGCAGCCGCTCGCGCAAGACCTCGAACGACGGCGGCAGGATGAAGACGCCCACCGAATCCAGAGGCGCGCGCCTGACCGACTCCGCGCCCTGCACGTCAATCTCCAAGATCACGTCGCGCCCCGAAGACAGCTCGCGCTCTAACACGCCGAGCGACGTGCCGTACAGGTTGCCGTGCACGACCGCCCACTCGAGGAACTCGCCGCGCTCGCGCGCCGCCGCGAACTCCTCCTCGCGGACGAAGAAGTAGTGGACGCCTTCGCGCTCGCCCTCGCGCGGCGCGCGAGTCGTCCAGGAGACGGAGTAGCCGAGGCGCGGGACTGTCGGGAGCACGCGGCGGATGAGCGTGCCCTTGCCGCCGCCCGAAGGCGAGCTGACGACGAAGAGGATGCCGCGAGCTTCGGGCGGGTCGAGCGCCGCGACCGCCTCCGCCGAGAGTTCTCCGGTCGTCTTCTCACTCAACGTTCTGCACCTGCTCGCGCAGCTTCTCGACCTCTGCCTTGATCGAGAGCGCCGCCTCCTTGATCGCCAGGTCGGTTGACTTCGAGAGCACGGTGTTCGCCTCGCGGTTCAACTCCTGAGTGAGGAAGTCGAGCCGCTTGCCCGCCTCGCCGCCGGCGGCGAGGGTCTCGCGGAACTGCGCGACGTGGCTCTTGAGCCGCGCGATCTCTTCGGAGATGTCGCTGCGATCCGCCAGATACGCGACCTCCTGCGCGAGCCTGCCCTGATCGAGCTCGATGATCTCGAGCCCGTCGCGCGCGAGCAGTTCGCTGATCCTCTTCTGCAGACGCGTGCGGTAAGCCTCGACCAGCTCGCCCGCCACCGCCTCGACGACGGGCACCCGCCGCTCGATGGCGTCGAGCCGCGAGGCCATCTCCGCGACGAGCGACGCGCCCTCGCGCTCGCGCATCTGGTTCAGTTCGTCGAGCGCTTGGTCCAGCGCCTGCTCGATGCCGCGCGCGACCTCTTCGGTCAGCGCGCCGTTGCGCACGGGCTGGAGCGCGCCGGGCAGACGCGCCAGCACGTTCACGTCGGGCTCGCCCGCGAGGCTGAACTCGCGCTGCGCCGAGCGCATCGCCTCGATGAACCCGGCGATGAGCGGGCGGTTGACCTCGTAGGTCGTCTCGTTCGTGCGGTCGAGGTTGATCGTCACTTCCACCCGCCCGCGCGAAAGCCGCTCGCCGACGCGCCGCCGCACCATCGCTTCGACGCTCGCCACCTCCGCGCCCGCGCGCAGGTGCACGTCGAGGAAGCGGTTGTTGACCGTCTTCAGATCAACCGAGACTTGGAAGCTCTCGCCCGCGGCAGAGCCGCGACCGAAACCCGTCATTGACTTCATAGGTCAGTGAGCAGTGAGCGGCGAGCAGCGGGCGGATGGGGCAGACAGTCTTGTCTGCTCACCGCTCACTGCTTACTGCTTACCGTCTCCATCTCCTCCTCGTCGGCGAATTGCAGCTCGTAGAGGCGCTTGTAAATGCCGCCGTGGGCGAGCAGCTCTTCGTGCCTGCCCGTCTCGACGATGCGACCACGTTCGAGGACGACGATCTTGTCGGCGCGGCGCACGGTCGAGAGGCGGTGCGCGATGACGACGGTCGTGCGGTCGCGCGTCAGGTTGGCGAGCGCCTGCTGCACGTAGCGCTCGCTCTCGGTGTCGAGCGCGGAGGTCGCCTCGTCGAGCACGAGCACGGAGGCGTCGGCGAGCACGGCGCGCGCGATGGCGAGGCGCTGGCGCTGCCCGCCCGAGAGGAAGACGCCGCGCTCGCCGACGACCGTGTCGTAGCCGTGCGGCAACTCCTCGATGAAGTCGTGCGCGAAGGCGACGGTCGCGGCGTGCTCGACGTCGGCGTCGGTCGCGTCGGGGCGGCTGTAAGAGATGTTGTAGCGCACCGTGTCGTTGAAGAGCACGGTCTCCTGCGTGACGAGCGCGATGTGTCGGCGCAGGGAGTCGAGCTTCGCGTCGCGCAGATCTGTGCCGTCCCAGAGAACCGCGCCGGAAACGGGGTCGTGGAAGCGCAGGATCAGTTTCGTCAGCGTTGACTTGCCGCCGCCCGACTCGCCGACGAGCGCGACCATCTTCCCCGCGGGGATGGCGAGATCGATCCCGCGCAGCACCTCGCGCTCCTCGTTCGCGTAGGCGAAGTGGACGCCGCGCAGCTCGATCCTGTCGCGCAAATGTTGAAGCCCGACGGCGTCCTCGCGCTCGGGCAGCTCGCCGCGCTCGTCCAGCACTTCCCAGACGTGGCGCGCGGCGGCGAGCGCGATCTCCATCGCGTTCTGGAGGCGCGAGAGCTTGCGCATCGGATCGTAGGACGAGAAGAGGAAGAAGAGGAACGCGAGGAACTGCGCGGCGTCCATGCGCCCGGCGACGATCTCGCGCCGCCCGAAGTAGAGCAGCGCCGCGACGGCGACGACGCCGATCATCTCGATGGCGGGCGGCGCGAAGCCCGCGATCTTCGCCGTCCGCAGGTTGGCGCGGACGATCTGTCGCGCCACGCGCGCGAAGCGCCCCTGTTCGCGCGCCTCGCCGCGGTAGGCGGTGACGATGGGGTGGTTCGCCAAGCCCTCCTGCGCCACGTCAACGAGCCGCTGGTTGCCCTCGTGCGACTCGCGCGAGAGGTTGCGCAGGCGGCGCCCGAAGTTCGCCGTGAGCCAAGCGATGGGCGGCGCGATCAGGAGCGAGGCGAACGTCAGACGCCAGGAGAAGTAGAACGACGCGGCGAGGAAGGCGACGAGCGTGAAGCTCTCGCGCAGCATGTCGCGCAGCGTGTCGGTGACCGACGCCTGGATGGCCGCCGCCGAGGAGACGAGGCGCGAGACGAGGTAGTTCGTCCGGTGGCGTTGGAAGAAGTCTGCGGACTGCTTGAGCAGGTGCGCGTACAAGTCCTGCCGCAGTTTCAGCACAGACTCCTGACCGACGCGCGCCATCAGGTAGGTCGAGAAGTATTCGGCGACCCCCTTGGCGAGCGTGAAGACGATGAGGAGGAGCGCAATCGTGCGCCACGCGTCGTAGCTCGAAGAGGGGATGAGCCGCTGGATGTGGAAGACCGTGTTCGTGTGCGCGCCGCCGTCCGCGCCGCCACGGTTGAGAGC
>JAIVGV010000284.1 GCA_020201365.1 Acidobacteriota bacterium | reverse complement strand
GGATGAAGCCGTCACTCGACACGACGAACCCGCTGGCGGTGAACGATCCTCCGATGTACTGCCCGCCGTTCTTGTGCTCTTCGTCGGTCAGCACCGGCTCGTAAATACCGTCGGCGACCTCTACGAAGCTGGGTCCGTACGGGCCGCCTTTGTGGTAGACGAGACCGCCGTCCGGCGCGATCAGCTTCCACGAGACCTCGAGCATCACGACGGCGTTGCCCTTCTTCTGCGCGATCTCGGTTGGTGACAGCGGGCGGCTCGCCGTGATGCCCGCGATCTGAGTTTCGGCGCTCCGGTTGCGCAGGAAGAGGTAGGCGGCAACCGCCGCGAAGACCAGCAGGACGACGACGAGCGCGCCGCCGCCGAAGAGGGCGAACTTGCGCCGCTCGGTGCGCTTCGTGACGGCGATGTTCTGCGAGATCATGCGCTCGACCGTCGCCTTGCCGACCGTGCCGGTCGGGCGCGGCGCGGCGGAGTCGGCGGCGGCGGGCGCGGCGGATGCCTCCAGGTTGATCGCGCGCGTCTGGGGGATGGCGCTCGAGCCGGAGATGGTCGGAGCCATCGAGTCGAGCGCGACGGCGCGCGTCGGGCGGATGGAGTTCTGCGGGCGCGGCTCCAAATCGAACTCCAACTCCGGTCCGCCCGCGCCGAACTGGACGCGGTCGCCGGGCGCGAGCTTGGTCGAGCCGACGATCCGCTGTCGGTTGAGGAACGTCCCGTTGCGGCTGTTGAGGTCTGTCAGGACGAACTGCGTCGGGTCGGACGCGTCGGGCGCGAGCTTCGCGTGCTGTCGCCCGACCAGATCGTCGCGGTCTGGATCGTACTTGACGGTCGCGGACGGATCGCGCCCGAAGATCAGTTCGTTGACGTGGTTGAGCGGGAACTCCTCGACCTGGTTGGCCTTCGAGCCGCTGATGTGCCGGAGGACGATGCGCTGCATGGGGGCTTCTCCTTTGTGGGTCGTACGCCGCGCGCGGGCTTGGGTAAGGCGTCGAGTGGGAAGGTTGATTTAACCTGTGCCACGGGATCGTGAGACGAATTCAGCTCGCGCGATGTGGAAGGCACCCGCGAGGGTCAAGGGCTATAAAAATGCCGTGGACTCTTACGCGGCGCGCGCTGGCGAGGGACAGCAGCGTACCGCAGGTCGGGTTGCGGAGTGCGGATTATACATGATCCGAAACCCACTGCAAGCGGATTATTAAGGCTCGATTCGCTTCGGATCGCCCCCGACCGAGACGGATTCGCTCACGCCGCGGGGTCGTCGCCGCGCCACAGGAGTTCGTAAACCTGTACGGGCTGCGTGCGGTTCTTGACGGTGAGCGTCTCGCCCGCACGGAGCGGGAACTCAGCGGGCGGGAGCGCGCGCGCCGTCGCTTCGCTGGCGAGGACGCAGCCGCCGGGCGCGTGCGATTCGAGGCGCGCGGCGAGGTTCACGGTGTCGCCGATGGCTGTGTATTCGAGGCGCGTCTCCGAGCCGACGTAGCCGACGATAGCCTCGCCCGTGTGCAGACCGATCCCGACGCTCACTTCCGGCAGCCCCGCCGCGCGCAGCTCATGGCAGAGCGACGCGGCGCGTCGCTGCATGGCGGCGGCGCAGGCGGCGGCGTTGGCGGCGTCGGCGTCCGTGGCGCGGGGCGCGCCGAAGAGCGCGAGCAGCCCGTCGCCGATGAATTTGTCGAGCGTGCCGCCGTGCGCGAAGATCACTTCGGTCATGGCGGAGAAGTAGCGGTTGAGCAGGGCGACCACCTCGGCGGGCGGCGCGTGCTCTGCGAGGCGCGTGAAGCCGCGTATGTCTGCGAAGAGCACCGTCACCAGCTGGCTGACGCCGCCGGGCTGGAAGGAGTCCGGGCGTTCGAGCATCTGCCGGACGACGTGCTCTGGCAGGAAGCGGCTGTAGTTGGCGCGCGCCACCTCCTCGCGCGCCAGCCGCTCGTGCGCGCGCACGCTCTCGACGGCGACCGCCGTCTGCGCCGCGATTGCCGAGAGCAGCTCCAGATCGTCGCGCGTGAAGACCGACGAAGGGTCGAGCCGATCCGCGTAGAGGACGCCGTGCACGTGATCTTCGACGACGAGCGGCGCGCAGATCGTCGAGCGCACGCCGCCGGAGACGATTGACTTCGCGCCCGCGAACTGCGGATCGGCGGTCGCGTCCTGCGAGAGCAGCGCGACGCGCTCGCGCATCACCTTGTCGCTGATCGTGCGGCTGACGGTGAGCGTCGTCGCCTCCGCCGCGCCGCCGCCGTCGCGCATACGCGCCGCGACGGGCAGCAGCTCCGCGCCGCCCGCGTCGCCCCCGTCGGCGACGAGCAGCGCGACGGCGCGATCCGCGGGCGTGACGCGGAAGAGTATGTCTGTGACTTTCTCGAAGAGGGTCTTGAGATCGAAGACCGAGCCGAGCGTCCGGCTCAGGTCGTAGAGCAGCGCGAGGATGGTCGCCTTGCGCCGCAGCGCCTCGATCTCCTCACGCCGCGCCGCGCCCGCACCAGTCTGCTGCCAAGCCCCGACGACCTCCGTTAGGGGGATCGTGACCTGCGTGCGACCGAGGCGCTGCCCCGTGTAGCGGACGACGGTCGGCTCGGTGCGCTCCCGCCGCTCGAAGACGAGCACGCTCGCGCCGACGGTGATGCGCTCGCCGCCTGCAAGCGCCCGCTCCTCTACGCTCGTACTGCCAACTGCGCCCGGCGGCGTCCGTGATGTGAAGCTGTGTCATCGGCGATTCGAGAGCCGCGCGCGGCGCGACTCGCGCGGCGGCGTGCGCACGCGACGCCCCCGCGCGTGGCTAGACGCTGGTGAGCGCGCCCGTCTTGCCCGTGCGCGTGCGGTTGAGGAGGATGTTGTCTATGAGGCGCGTCTTACCGAAGCGGACGGCGAGCGAGACGAGGACGGGGCGGTCGTCGAGGCGTTCGAGCGGCGCGAGCGTGTCGGCGTCGTTGACGGAGACGTACTCGACGCGCGCCGCGGGCTCGCGCTCGATGTCCGCGCGCACCAGCTCCGCGAGCTTGCGCCCGTTGCGCTCGCCCTCGCCGTAGGCGGACTCGGCGTGCGCGAGCGCGCGGTAGAGAACGGCGGCGGCGCGGCGGTCGTCCTCCGACAGGTATGCGTTGCGCGAGGAGAAGGCGAGACCCGACTCCTCGCGCACGGTCGGGAGCACGACGACTTCCGTGTCGAAGGCGAGATCGCGGACGAGCTTGCGCACGACCAGAGTCTGCTGCGCGTCCTTCTGCCCGAAGTAGGCGAAGTCCGGGCGGATGATGTTGAAGAGGATCGTGAGCACGGTCGCGACGCCGCGGAAGTGACCGGGACGAGCCGCGCCTTCGAGCTGGTCGGAGATGCCTTCGACCTCGACGTGCGTCGAGAAGCCTTTCGGGTAAATCTCCTCGACGGCGGGCGCGAAGATGTAGTCCACGTTGTAGTCGGCGAGGAGCATCGTGTCTTTAGTCAGGTCGCGCGGGTAGGTCTGGAAGTCCTCGGCGGGGGCGAACTGTTTGGGGTTGACGAAGATCGAGACGACCACCGTGTCGCACATGCGGCGCGCCTCGCGCACGAGCGAGAGGTGGCCCTCGTGGAGCGCGCCCATCGTCGGGACTAAACCGATGGTCTTCTCCTGATCGCGCCGCACCTTGCGGCAGACCGAGCGCATGCGCTGCGTGCGGTTGATGATTTCCATAAGAGAGTAGGCAGTAGGCGGTAGGCGGCAGGCAGTTAGCCCCCGCGCCGTCCGCCCTCCGGAAGTAAGATTGCGCTCAAAAGTTAAGTCCGCGCGGAGCGGACTTGGGGCGAAAACTCAGACTCTTTGCGGGCGAGGCTTCAACACTTCGACTCGTCGTTCAGAGCCGAGCGCCGCAGGCGTATCCTGACCGCCTCGCCTTCGGCTTCGAGTTCGGCGCGCGCCTCCGACGGGAGCGGGTACGACTCGTTCTCCGCCGGGTACGCGCCCGCGCGCACGTCCTCGGCGAACTTCGTGATCGCCTCGGTCATCTGCGCGCGCAGATCAATGTATTGGCGGACGAAGCGCGGGCGCGTGCGGCTAAACGACAATCCGACGAGATCGTGGAGGACGAGAATCTGCGCGTCGCAGAACTCGCCCGCGCCGATGCCGATGGTCGGGATCGAAACCGACTCCGTGACGAGCCGCGCGATCTCGCGCGGGATGACTTCGAGCACAATCGAGAAGGCGCCCGCCGCTTCCAAAGCCCGCGCGTCTTCGATCAAACGTCGCGCGGCTTCCGCCGTCTTGCCTTGCAGCCTGAAGCCGCCGAGCTTGTTCACGGACTGCGGCGTCAAGCCGATGTGCCCCATCACCGGAATCTCTTCGCGCACGAGCCGCTCGACTACTTCGACGCGGTTCATCCCGCCTTCGAGCTTCACCGCCTCCGCGCCGCCCTCCTTGACGAGTCGCAGCGCCGCGCGCACGGCGTCGTCCGCGCCCGTGTGGTACGAGCCATACGGCATGTCGGCGACTAAGAGCGCGCGCTCGACTCCGCGGCGGACGGCGCGCGTGTGGCGGATCATCTCCTCGAGCGTGACGGGCACCGTCGTGTCGTAGCCGAGGACGACGTTTCCGACCGAGTCGCCGACCAAGATGATGTCCGTCCCCGCCTCGTCAACGACGCGCGCCGTCGGGTAGTCGTAGGCGGTCAGGCAGACGAGCCTCTCCTTGCGCTCCTTGCTCGCGCGCACTGCCGGGACGGTCACTTTTTCGGGGCGCTGCTGTTTGAGGTATGCCATCGGCTCGCTCTTCGTCCGGGTCGGTTTTACGAGAGTGGGCGAATTATAGGCGCGAAAGTCTGCGGCGACAAGGCGGAACTTCAGGGTCGCCACAGCCGGACGGCGGAAGCGTCCGGCAGGTCGTCGAGGAGTTCTTTAACAGTCCGGCGGAGCAAGGGATGCTCCAAGTCGGGCGCGAGTTCGCGGAGGGGCGCGAGGACGAAGCGGCGCGCGTGGAGGCGCGGGTGCGGGAGCTTGAGGAAGTCCGTGTCGGAGCGCGCGTCGGCGTAGAGCAGCAGATCGAGATCGATGGTGCGCGCGGCGCGGCGGCGTTCGCGGCGGCGACCTAAGTTGTATTCGACGCGGAGCAGGCGCGCGAGGAGTTGTTCGGGCGCGGGCGACCGTTCGTCGAGCCGAAGCTCCGCGACCATGTTGAGGTAGGGCGCTTGCGCGTCCGCGACTTCGACGGGCTCGGTCTCGTAGATCGAGGAGAGGCGCGAGACGGCGAGCCCCGCCTCCAGCATCCCGCGCACGGCGAGCAGGAGATTGCACGCGCGGTCGCCGAGGTTCGAGCCGAGCGAGACGTAGGCGTGGCGCGCGTTTGGCAAGTCGTGTGTCCGGCGCGGGGCGCCGTTCGAGTTGAGCGGTGCCGAGTTCGGCTCTACGCGGGCACGCCCATCCGGCGCAGGAGTTCGGCGAAGCGCGGATCGTCGCGCAGCGCGTCCCAGACGGGCTCGTCCTTGTAGAACGCGCCGACGGCGTTCTGCGAGAGGCCGCGTTCGAGCCACGCGAAGGCTTGCTCCTTCTCGCCGAGCGCGGCGTAAACCTTCGCGATCCACTCGGACTGCGCGTAGTCAGTCCCCGAAAGGCGCTCGAGCTCTTTGATCCGCGCGAGCGCCTCCGCGCGCTTGCCTTGCGCCGCATAGACGAGCCCCGCGCCGTAGAGCAGGAGCGGATCGTCGCGGCGCGCGCGCATCTCCTGGTCGAGCCGCGCGAGCGCTTCGTCGTAGAGGCGGTTCTGGACGTAGATGTCCGCCTCGGTCGTCGTCGTGAACGGCGGACCGAGCTCGTCCGCCCGGCGGAGGGCTTGGAGCGCGCGCGCGGGGTCGCGCCTGAGGTTGTAGTAGAGCGCGACCTGGCGCGCGATGATGGCGGAGAAGGGATCGAGATCGCGCGCGGTGAGCATCTCGCGCAAGCCCTCGTCTAAGCGACCCTCGCGCAGGTAGGTGAGCGCAAGATACAGGTGCGCGATGGCGAGACTCGGACTCAACTCGGTCGCGCGCCGCAGCTCGCGCTCGGCGCTGGCGAAGTCGTAGGGCGCGAAGCCCATCAGCGAGTAGCCGACGGCGACGTGCGACTCGGCGAGGTTCGGATCGAGTGAGACGGCTCTGTTCGCCGCTTCGGCTAGTCTTCTCCTACCTTCGGCGGGCGGGATGTAGCCGCGCACGCCGAGGTTGCCGTAAGCCTCGGCGAGCCCGGCGTAGGCGAGCGCGTAGTTGGGGTCTTCGCTGATCGCCTGCTCGTAGAAGTGCGCGGCGGTCTCCAGGTCTTCGCGCGTGCGGCGGTGGATGTAGGCGCGACCGCGCGTGTAGAACTCGAAAGCCTTGAGGCTGTCGGTGCGGCGGCGCGCTTCTCCGTCGCGCGCGCCGCCCGCGAGCTTCACGCGCAGCTCGCGCGAGATGTCGCCGGCGATCTCCTCCTGCACCGAGAAGACGTCCGCGACCTTGCGCCGGTACTGCGCGCCCCAGAGCTGGCGCTCGTCGTCGGCGTTGACCAGCTCCGCGCTGACCAACAGCTCGTCGCCGACGCGCGCGACGCGCCCCGTCAGCACCGCCTGAACGTTCAGCGCGCGCGCGACCGCGCGCGGGTCGGGCGCGGGCGACTGCGGATCGCGCACCTTGTAGCGGAAGACGGAGCTGCGCGCGATGACCTTCAGGCTCGAAGCCTGCGAGAGCGAGTTGATGATGCTCTCGGTCACGCCGTCGGCGAGGTACTCGGTGTCCGCTTCGCCGCCGACGTTCGTGAAGGGCAGCACCGCCACCGAGTTGATCTGCGCCGCGCGCGCGAAGAAGCGCTCGTAGGCGGCGAAGGCGGCGGCGGCGGCGAGCAAGGCGCACGCGGCGAGCGCTAGCGCGCGTCTGCCCGCGACGCGAGAGACGAGACCAGCGCCCGCGACGCGCGACGTCGAAGCGCGCGATGCGCCCGTCGCCCCGCGTGCCTCCGTCGCGCCGGCGTCGCGCCTGTCGCCCGCCGCACGGTCTTGCGCGTCGAGGTCGCGCTTGAGTCGGGCGAGCGCGTCAGCCATCCCGCGCGCGGTCTGGAACCTGTCGGCGGGATTTTTCCGCAGAGCCTTGTTGACGAGCGCCCCGAGCGCGGGCGGCGCGGAGCCGGCGGGGAGCGGCGGCGGGTCGCGGTCGAGGAGGGCGACGAGGAGATCGCCCTGCGTCTCGCCGCGGAAGGGCGGGCGGCGCGCGACCATCTCGTAGAGCACGACGCCGAGCGACCAGACGTCCGTGCGCGCGTCAACCGGGAGACCGCGCGCCTGCTCCGGCGACATGTAGCGCGCCGTGCCGAGCACCGTGCCGGGATGCGTCATCACGACCTCGCCCGTCGTCGCTGCCTCGCCAGCCGTGCTCGCCGGCGTCGGCGCGTCGGTTTCGGCGAGCTTGGCGATGCCGAAGTCCAAGACCTTCGCGTAGCCGTCCGGGCGCAGCATCACGTTCTCGGGCTTGACGTCGCGGTGGACGACGCCCTCGCCGTGCGCCGCGTCGAGCGCCGAGGCGATCTGGATCGCGACGTCGAGCGCTCCGCCGACGTGCAGCGGCGCGCGCTTCATGCGCTCGCGCAGCGTCTCGCCGACGATGTACTCGCTGGCGATGAAGCGCGCGCCCGCCGCGTCCTCGCCGATCTCGTAGATGGTGACGATGCCGGGGTGGTTCAAGGCGAGCGCGGCGCGCGCCTCGCGCTCGAAGCGGCGCACGCGCTCGGCGTCTCGCGTGAAGTATTCGGGCAGGAGTTTGAGCGCGACGCGTCGCCCGTTGCGCGCGTCCCGCGCGAGATAGACCTCGCCCATGCCGCCCGCGCCGAGCCGCGAGACGATCTCGTAATGCCCGACGCGCCGACCCGGCATCGCCGCCGCGCGCCGCCCAGCCAGCGCGCCCGCCGCGAGATGAGTCGCGGGCTCCGCGATGAAGTCGCCCGCCTCCGAGTCAGCCGCGAGCAGCGCCTCGACCTCCGCGCGCAGCCCCGCGTCCGCCCCGCACGCCTCGTCGAGATAACGCGCACGCTCCCCCGCCTCGCCTTCGAGCGCGCGGCTGAAAATCTCGTCCACCTGTCGCCAGCGTTCGGGCCGCATGAGAACAGTTTTCGGTTTTCGGTTTTCAGTTTTCAGCCCGAAGGTCGTGTTCTCACTGTTTGATCTCGATCTCAGCTCCGGCGTCCTGCTTGCCGAAAACTGAAAACCGAAAACTGAAAACTACTTCGTCACGGCTTTGTAGAGCCACGCGCGCGCGGCGCGCCAGTCGCGCTTGACCGTGTTGGGTGAGACGCCGAGCAGGCGCGCGGTCTCTTCGACCTCAAGCCCGCCGAAGAAGCGCAGCTCGACGACGCGCGCCTTGCGCTCGTCCATGCGCGCGAGCGCGTCGAGCGCCTCGTCGAGCGCGACCAGCTCCGCCGCGCGCTCGTCGGACATTTCCAAAACGTCTTCGAGCGGGACGCGGCGCGCGCCGCCGCCGCGCTTCCGGTAGCCGCGCGCGCGCGCGTGATCGACGAGGATGCGGCGCATCAGCCGCGCCGAGGTGGCGAAGAAGTGCTCGCGGCTCTGCCACTCGACGCGCTGCCCGACGAGCCGCAGGTACGCCTCGCCGACGAGCGCGGTGGTCTGCAAGGTGTGATCGTCGCGCTCGCGCCTCATGTAGCGGTGCGCGAGCCGGTGCAGCTCCTCATAGACGAGCGGCACGAGCCGGTCGTAAGCCGACTCGTCGCCGTCGCTCCAAGCCGCCAGCAGCGCCGTCACTTCGTGCGCCATCGCAGTCTGTCGTCTTCTCGGTTCGCGCGTCAGTCGGGTCGGAGCTTCTTCGGGGCAGGACGGATTCTAGCACCTCCGCGCGCAACTTCCGACGCCGCGAAAAAATTTTCGCGGGCTCGTGGTCTCCGGCGCGACGCATTCGCGCATACATGAGTGGAGGCAGAAAACTCCCCCAGCCACGAATTGGACGAGGCGGCGACGGCGCGCGTGCCGACGACCTCGCGCCGCGCGAGCGCGCGACAACTGTCGGCTCGAGGGGCGAGCCGAGAGGAGGGTGATGATGGGATCGGGAGAGAAGAAAGATTTCGGCTTCGGAAATTCCGGGTGGTCGCGCCGCCGCTTCATGCGCGACGCGGCGCTCGGCGGCGGCGCAGTCCTGCTCGCGTCGCAGGGGCAGGCGCTCGCGCAGGTTCTCGGTCAGGCGCAGGGGCGCCGGCAGGGTCGCCCCGGTCAGCCGCGACCCGCGCCGAACGGGGGCGCGGCGGCGGCGCGGCAGGCGGCGCGCGTGTCGGCTTCCGAGGCGAAGCTGCACTCTCTGGCGGCGCGCGATCCGGCGCTGCACGCGGTGCTCGCCGACGCGCTCCACTACGCGAAATACTCCGTCGCCCTCGCCGCCGCGGGCGTGGCTGGGGGCGGCGGCAACAAACTCTTCGCGGACGCGCGCGCCTTCCTCGCGACGCGCAAGCCGAAGGCGCGCGCCGCCTACGAGTCGAACTTCAAGGCGCTGCTCTCCGATCCGCCGCCGCGCCGCCGCGCCGAGTTCGGTCGCTTCGCCGAAGTCGCGCCCGCCGAGTTCGCGTCGCGCGATCACAGGTCGCTCGTGAAGCAGGTGCAGCCCGTGCGTGCGCAGCAGATGCCGCGCATCATCAACGTCGAGCTGCTGCGGCAGGCGGGCTACGCGCACGTTGATCCGGAGGAGTCGGAGGCGGGGAAGCTCGGCGCGGCGATAGAACGCAGAGCCGAGGAGCAGCGGCGGCAGCAGCAGGCGGAGCAGCGGCGCGAGCACCAGCAAGACCTCGCCGCGGGCGCGCAGTTCAAGCACATCCAGTTCCTCATCCAGCGCATGCGCTGCCTCGAGCAGAGCGGCGGGACGTTTGAGGGCTCGAACGAGATCGCGCTCGGCGGCGTGGCGGTGGGCGCGACCGGCGTCGTCCACAAGATCAAGCTCCCCTTCCACCTCGAAGGCGTCCACACGGGAGGCAACTTCGAGCTGCCGCCCCAGAACCAGCTCTTCTTCACCTTCGACGTCGCCGGAGAAGGTTTCCCGCGCGACTACGTGGCGACCGTCTTGATGACCGAACTCGACGACGGCGGCTTCGGCGACTTCCTCAAGAGCCTGTGGGAAGACGTGAGCGATTTCGTGACCTCCGCCCTCGCGGACATCGTCGTCGGCACCAGCGTCGGGCAAGCCATCGGCTCGATCATCCCCGGCTTCGGCACGATCATCGGCGCGGTCATCGGCGCGATCATCGGCTGGCTCGTCGATCTCTTCCACAACGAGGACGACATGGTCGGCACGCAGACGGCGACCCTCGAGATGCACGGCGCGGGGAAGTCCAACTTCGACCGGGAAGGGCTCGACTCGCCCCAGGGCATCCCGCTCACGCTCGACTTCCACGACGACGGACACTTCCAGCTCGACTGCGCCTTCCGCGCCGTCCGCGCGTGACGCGCGCCGCCGAACAGAAGAAAAGCAAACGAAGGGAACGGAGGATTGAAGAGATGAGAAACGGTTACTTGATCAAGGCAGTGGCGGCGCTCGTGTGTCTGCTGTCGGCGGCGACGTTCGCGGTCGCGCAGCAAGTTCGTCAGTCCGTGTCGGCGGCGCCGCCCGATCCCTGCCGGCAGGGCGCGGCGCTCTGCTTCAGGCGGATGAACGCGCAGATCGGCGGGCTGCGCGCCTACCTGAATCAAGTCAGACCGGGCGAGTCCGTCGAGTTCACGACGCAGCCCAACCCCGGCGACCACTCGCCGCAGGGTGCGGCGGTTGACGGCTACCGGCATCTGCGCGAGGAGCTGGACAACCTGAAGGAGTGGGGCGCGTCGCAGAGCGATCCCAAGCCCGCGTCGGTGATCTCGGTGATTAGGGACGCGCAGGACAAGCTGACCGACCTCAGCCGCTCCACCGAACGCCGCGCCGCGCTCAACGCGCTCAACGCGCTGAGCCGTTCGGTCACGCGGCTGCAAAACGATCTCGACAACGGGCGGCGCGGCGGGAGACGCTTCAAGAAGTCCACGGGAGTCAGCAACAGCTCGACGCCGCCGAAGAGGCACTAGGTCGGTGATTCAGAGGAGGGAAGCGATGAAGACTGTACACGCGATCCTCGTCGCGCTCGTCGTCGCCGCCGCGCTGCCGGCGTACTCGCGTGCGGGCGTTCAAGGGCAAAGGCAGAAGGGCGTGCCGCACCGGCGGATGCCCGTCACGCCGCACGGCGGCGAGGGCTCACCGAAAGCGCCGCACCAGTGCCCCGGCGTCCGCGAGTGTACGGACGCGGAGAACGATCTGCCCACGCAACTGCACGTCGAGTTTCCGGGACCCGGCGGGATGACGCTGCACGGTCACCTCTACGTCCCCGGCGTGACGACGCGCGAAGAACTCAGGAACGTGGCGCGGCGCTACCCGGCGATGATCTACAACCACGGCAGCGAGCAAGACCCGAAGGGCGTGCCGCACCTCGCCAAGCTCTACGTCGATCACGGCTACGTCTTCTTCGCGCCCGACCGCCACGGGCAGGGGCTCTCGGCTGACGCCGGACCCTACCACGTTGACGAGCAGCAGAAGCACAAGGGGCAGCCGGACTTCGGCGCGTGGGACGTGAAGCTCCACGAGCTTTATAATAAGGACGTGATCGCCGCCGTCGAGTGGTTCAAGCAACAGCCCTACGTTGACGCGAAGCGGCTCGCCATGACGGGCATCTCGTTCGGCGGCATCCAGACGCTCCTGACCGCCGAGAAAGACCCCGGCATCAAAGCCTACGTCGCGTTCGCGCCCTCCGCCGAGTCTTGGGGCGTCGCGGAGCTGCGCGAGCGGCTCAAAACCGCCGTGCGCGACGAGACCGCGCCGATGTTCATCATTCAGGCGCAGGGCGACTACAACCTCGGTCCCGTCGAGACGCTCGGCGGCATACTCGATCACAAAGGTCGCCCGCTCCGTTACAGGTCGAAGCTCTACCCGCGCTTCGGCTGCACGAATCAGGACGCGCACGCGCGCTTCGCCATGAGCTGCGACGGCATCGCCGTCTGGCACGAGGACGTGCTCGACTTCCTCGACCGCTGGGTGAAGTAGCGTTTGAGAAGGAACGAAGCAATGCGACAGCATGTCTCACGAGTCGGCGCGGCGGCGCTGACGTGACGGCGCGCCGCGTGAGTCTTTACTCGCGCGCGCCGCTTCGTGTAAACAGGACGGGACGGAGGCGGACGCCGAGGATGAATCGGAGAATCTTTCTGTGCCTGTGCCTCTTCGCGCCAGCCTTCGCCGTCGGCGGTCGGCAGTCGCGGCAGCCGCGGACGCGCGATCAGTCGCAGACGGGCGAGCTGTTCCCCGTCTCGAAGGACGGCAAGTGGGGCTTCATAGATCGCGCCGGGCGCGTCCGCATCGCGCCGCGCTTCGAGAGCGCCGCGGATTTTAGCGAAGGGCTCGCGCGCGTCGGCGTCGGCGGCAGAGTCGCCTTCGTTAACGCCGCGGGCGGGATCGTCTTCCGCCCGCGGTTCGACTCCGCGGGCGACTTCCACGAAGGGCTCGCCTTCGTCGAGACGGGCTGGAAGACGAACCCGCACATCGGCATCACGACCGAGACGGGGCGCTGGGGCTTCGTTAACCGGGCGGGGCGGCTCGCCGTCCCGCTCAAGTTCACGCGCGCCGACGCCTTCTCGGAAGGGCTCGCCGCCGTGCAGCTCGGCGAGTCGCTCGGCGAGCGCAGCGGCTTCGTGGATCACGCCGGCAGGCTCGTCTTCGAGTTCCCCTTCGACGTGAGCTGGGGCTTCCACGAAGGCTTCGCGCTCGTGCGCAGCAAACAAGGCACGTTCTTCCTCGACCGCGCGGGCAAGAAACTCGCGACGCCTGAGATTGACGACTACCAAGCGCGCTCATTTTCGGAAGGGCTCGCCGCCGTTCAGATCAACGGCAAGTGGGGCTACGTGGATCGCACGGGTAAGCTCGTCATCCCCGCGCAGTTCAAGGACGCCTTGGAGTTCAGCGAAGGGCTCGCCGCCGTGAGACTTCCGGTTGACGACGCACACGCCGTCACCTGCCCGCTCCAAAACCCCGGCGACACCTCGACCAACCCGAACCTCTACGGCTACGTTGACCGCGCGGGGCGACTCGTCATCCCGCCGCAGTTCGAGTACGCCAAACCTTTCTCCGAAGGGCTCGCCGCGGTCTCCAACTGCTCGAAGCCCGCCTTCATAGACGAGACCGGCGCCGTCGTCCTCAGCGTCCCGTTCGACGAGGCGAACGCGTTCGCGGGCGGTCTCGCCTCTGTCCTGCGCTACGAGATGGGCGGCGCGCGCATCGGCTACGTTGACAGGGCGGGTAAAGTCGTCTGGGAGCCGACGAGGTGAATCACGGTAGTAATTTAATTTGAGGCTGCGTGGATGAGAATGCGGCGTTCACCGCAGAGTCGCAGAGGTATCGCAGAGGGTTGGAAGACTTTCAAGCCCCCGCGTGATCTCTGCGAGGTCTCTGCGCCTCTGCGGTGAATGTCTTGTCCGCGGCAGCAGACACAAATTGAACCACCGCCTAAATCGCACGGGCGGGGCGACACGACGATGACGACGCAGGCACAGCGCGCGCAACTGAGCGCGCTCGCGTGGCTCAAGTGGCGTCTGTTCCGCAACGCGATGCGCGGTCGCGGCGCGGCGCTGAACAGCGCGGCTTCGATCTTAGGCACGCTCGCCGCGCTCGCGCTCGCCGTGCTGCTCGCGCTCGGCTTGGGCTTCGCGGCTTACGCGCTCGTCGGCGAGGCGAGCCCGGCGCAGCGCGCGGCGCTGCGCCACGCGGCGACCGAGCCGCTGCTCCTGCTCTTCGGGATGCTCACGTTCGCCTACCTGATGTGGGCGCTGATGCCGCTCAGCTTCGGCGGCGCGAACCGCTTCCAGCCGGGCGCGCTGCTGCTCTACCCCGTCAGCCTGCGCAAACTCTTCCTCATAGACGTGCTGAGCGAACTCGCGAGCCTCGCCTCGATCTTCGCCGTCCCCGCACTCTTCGGCGTCGGCGTCGGCGCGGGGGTAGCGAACGGACGACTGTTCTCGTCCGTCCTCGCCGCGCTCTTCGCCGCTGCGTTCGGCTTGTCGCTCTCGAAGCTGTTCGCGACGACGATCACGGTGCTCATGCGCTCGCGCCGCGGGCGGGGCGAGACGCTGCTCGCGATCTTAGGCATCATCATGGCGTGCTCCGGCATCCTCGTGCAGTTCGGGCTGCGCGCCGTCGAGGGCGCGAAGTCTTACCCGCCCGCCCTTCGCTGGACTCCGCCCGGCGCGCTCGTCTCCGCCCTGACGGACGGCGCGCGCGAGGGCGGCGGGATCGTTTACCTGCTCGCGCTCGCGACGCTCGCCGCCTACGCCTTCGCCGCGACCGCGCTCACCTACCGCGTCGCGGTCGGCGCGCTCAACTCGAGCGGCGGGGCGGGCAGGAGTCGCGCCGCGCTCAGCGCGCAGACGGATCGTTCTTTCGTCAAGACGGGCTGGCGTCTGCCGCTCGTGCCCGAGTCGGTCTCGGCGGTCTTCGAGAAGGACGCGCGCTACGTGCTCCGCAACGCGCAGATGCGGATGGTCGTCGTGATGCCCGTCGTGATGACGCTCGTGCTGCGCTTCGCCGGGGGGGCGCGCGGCGGCGCGGCGTTCGCGGGACTGCCGCCGCGCTACGCGCCTTACGTCGCGGGCGCGCGCGCCGCGCTCAGCATCTTCTACGTCTTCGCCGTCACGTCCGGCTTGACGACCAACCTCTTCGGCTTCGAGGGGGCGGGGATGCGCGCGCTCGTCCTCTCGCCCGTCGCGCGGCGCCACGTGCTATTGGGTAAGAACCTCGCCGCGCTCGCGCTCGTCTCCTTCACCTCGGCGCTCGTCCTCGTCGCCGTCGAAGTCATCTACGGCGGCTTGACGCCGGGCGCGCTCGGTTTCGGCGCGCTCGCGTTCCTCTTCTACGCGGGCGCGTTCTTCGCGTTCGGGAACTCCCTCTCGCTGCGCTTCCCGAAGCGGCTGCGGATGGGGCGGCGCATGGGCGCGTCGGGCGCGTCGGGGCTGCTCGTGCTGCCGTTCTTCCTCCTCGTGCTCGCCTTCCCCGCGCTCGCGATCTTCGGCGCGTGGCTCGCGGGGAGCGCCCTCGTCGAGTATGTTATACTCGGCGTGTTCGCGTGCGCTTCCGTCTCCGTCTACTTCGCGCTGCTCGCGCCGCAAGGGCGACAGCTCGAACGCCGCGAGCTTGACATCCTCGAAGCGGTCGCGCGCAGAGACGACGAGTGATCGTCGGCGCGGGGACGTGCGGGAACGATCTTGAATCCAGAGGTGCGCCGCGCCCTCGTCGAGAGTTAAGAGCGCGCGCGCATCCGGGCGGGAAGCCGAAGAAGCGAGACCGTCCTGACAGAAATGGCTCGCAGAAAGTTTCGCAGCAACCAGCGGCACGAACCCGTCACGGAACGCTCTTTCCAGGAGTACGCCTACAACCTCCCCGCGCCGCAGACCTCGCGCGCCGAACTCCTCCGGCTCGTGCGCGGCGGCGAAGACACCTTCCTCGAACTCAAAGTCAAGCTCTCGAACCCGGAGCGGATCGCGCAGGGCATCGTCGCGCTCGCCAACACCGGCGGCGGCACGATCGTCTTCGGCGTCAACGACAACCTGAGAGTCGAGGGCGTGGACGACGCCGAGGAGGTGCGCGAGGAACTCGTGCGGATCTGCCGCGAGGAGGTCTCGCCGTCGCTCGTCCCGTTCATCGAGCTGGTCTCGTTCGACAGCGGGCGGCGCGTCGTCGCGATTGACGTCGAAGGCAAGCGCCGCCCCTACCAGACGCGCGACGGGCGCTACTTCATCCGCGTCGGGGCGGACACCCGCGAGGCGACGCGCGAGGAGCTCTCCTCGCTGATGGAGGAGGCGCGCCCCTTACGCTACGAGAACGTGTCGGTGCGCGGCGCGGGCGAGGCGGACATTGACGAGGGGCTGCTGTGGAGCTTCGTCCGCGAGTTCGAGGGCGACGCCTTCGAGCC
This sequence comes from Acidobacteriota bacterium, assembly GCA_020201365.1. Lineage (GTDB taxonomy): Bacteria > Acidobacteriota > Blastocatellia > Pyrinomonadales > Pyrinomonadaceae > JAIVGV01. The sequence goes on along the minus strand of JAIVGV010000284.1, from coordinate 1,354 downwards.
GAACTCCGTGACGCGCGACTACCCGACGGGCGAGGTCTTGAAGCGCGAGCTGCTGCTCGCCGCGGGCAACATGGACTTGGTCTTGCCGACCGTCGCGGGGCTGCTCCTCTTCGGTCGCGACGAGCGCGTGCGCGAACTCCTGCCGCGCGCGAGCGTGACCGCCGTGCGCTACGCCGGAGACAACGCGCAGTCGCACGAGATCGAGCGCGTCCAAATCCATGGCAACCTGCACACGCTCTACGAGTCCGTCTTGCGCTTCGTCGCGCGCTACTGCGACCTGTGGGACAAGCGACCGTCGCGCGCGTCCTCGTCGTCATGCGCGGGCGGCGACGTGGCGGGCGTCGGCGGAGCGCGCGGCGCGGGCGCGGTCGAAGAGGCGCACGCTTACGCGCGCGCCAACTACCAGCGCGGCGCGGTCGAAGAGGCGGTGGCGAACGCGCTCGCCCACCGCGACTTGGCGCTGCGCGACCGCCCGACGCGCGTCCACGTCTTCGACCGCTCGATAGAGTTCGTCAACGCGCGCCGCACGGCCGGGTTTGCGCCGCCCGCGCAGCGCGCCATCCGCTACGGCATCCCGCAGCGCCTGAACCCGCAGACGCTCGCCGTCTTCACGAGCGCGGCTTACGGCCTCAAGCTCCCGCACGGCGGACTCCCCGCTCTGCTGCGCCGCGCGCGACTCTTCTCAGGTCGCCGCCCCGAAATCCACGCCTTCAACGACGAGTTCCGCCTGCGACTGTTCGGCGTCTGAAGAAAAATAGAACGTAGGGACGCGACGGGCGGCGAGAGTAAAAGTTTCTCTCGTCGCCCGTCGAAGTGTTAGCCCCGGCTAAAGCGGCATCCGTGGCTACTTCGTCAGAAGGGTGAATGCGCCGAAGAGCAGCGCGAAGCACGAGGCGGCGATCACGAGGTAGAGCATCCTTTTCGGCGTCTGGACGAGGAACGACTCGGCGGGGTCTTGCGGGTTGTATCGGACGGTCACCTCGTCGGCGAACGAGGCGGCGCGCCGCTCAGCCCACTTGAGCGAGCTGGTGGATGGCAGTTGAATGCGCTTCGGGTTGATCGAATCGTTGACGAACTGCCTGCCGCCGACTTCGTAGGTGTACTTCACGAGCGGCGCGTGGCGGAAGGCGGGCGCGCCGGCGTGGACGTTCGAGGGTATGAAAGTGCCGCGCTCGATCACTCGCCCCGGAGTCGTGTGCCAGCGTTCGAGCGCGGCGCGGTTTCGCAACTGCCTGAAACCCGTCCACAGTCCGACGGCGCCTAACAGCAACCCGAACGCGCCGGCGAAGATGGCTTCCATGGACGCGCGCGGCTCCCCGGCTCTACTTCTTCTTCGCGTCGGCGGGCGCGGGGG
>JAIVGV010000167.1 GCA_020201365.1 Acidobacteriota bacterium | reverse complement strand
TCTAAATACCCAGACGCGCGGCGCGGCGAGTCGGTTACACAGTCCTGAGATACGACGGGGGGCGCGCGAAGGTTTAGGCGGAAAAGTGGGACGGCGGGGGAAGTCTCGCGGTTTAGAAAAGGATCGCGGGCAGCGCGTGGGGCAGGCGCGCGAAGTAGGCGAGGAAGGCTTCGGGCTGGACGGCGCCGAGCGCCGAGAGCCCCGTCGCCGCGTGGACGAGCATGAGCGAGAGGTAGAGCGTGAGCGCGAGGCGCATCCCGCGCCGCGCCACCGTGAGCGACGCGAAGCGGTAGAGCAGGAACGCGACGAGCGCGCCGACGGCGAGCTTCGTGAAGAAGAAAGGCGCGTCGCCCGCCGCGAGCAGCCGCGACATCAAGCCGTTGCCCTCGGTCGCCACGCCCGTCCGCACCCAGATGATCGTCAACTGCGCGTCGAGCAGATTCAACGCGAACAGCAGCACGCTCTTCGTCAGTGCGCTCACCCTTCAGCCTCCCCGGACGCCCCCGCGGGCAAACCTTGTTTAACTTCCTCCCTTAACGACCGAACCCCCAGCACGAGACTGGGGGTTCGGCGGTGTACGCTGCTCACGGGAGGAACCGTAAAGCTCGCTTACTTGTACCGACAAGAAACGGCGAATCGGTCAACGATTCCACAGCCGTGAATCGTGAATAGAAACTACGGCCAGCCGTTTTCGTTCCATAATTTAAGCCGGCGATGGCTCAACCGCGATTCATGATTCACGACTTACGACAGATCGATCCCTCGCTCTTGCGCTAGCCCTCGCGCCTTCATGACGAGATCGTCGTCAACGGGCGCCGCGCCGCTCGTCCAACCCCGCACCTCTTCGACGGGTCGCCCCAGGGCGACGGCGAGTTTCTGATCGTCTGCGTCGAAGCCCTCGTCGCGCAGTCGGCGCAAGATAGCGCGCCCCTGCTCCTCGGTCGTGCCCTCGGAATCCACCGCGTTTTTCGTCTCCGCCATCTGCCGTTCTCCCCTCGTTGTCTCACGCGCCGCGCGCTTCCCGTTGCGGCTCGTCGGCGACGGTCGCCTGATAGCCCAAGTCCTGAATCTTCTTGACGAGCGTCTTCTCCTGCACCACGCCCTCGTCGAACTCGACGTTCGCCGTCTTGCCGCCAAACGTCACGTCAACGTCTTTCACGCCCGCCGTGAGCCCGAGTTGCTCTTTGATCTCCACGGCGCACGACTCGCAGTGCATCCCCTTGATGTGAAACTCGCGCCTCATCCTTACGCCCTCCACGTCCCGGCGCGCGGCGGCGAAGGACACAAACGCCCGCACACACCGCGCCGCGCGAAAATTTTTCCGACTACTCAGGGGTGCGCGTATTATAACCCCGCGAGCCCGATGAGCAAACAGGCGGACAACGTGCGCGACGGACGCGGCGCAGGCGCGCGCGGCGGCGCCGGCGACAGCGAAGCCGGCGCGCCGCGAGCCGCCGGCGACGCGACGACCGTCGGGCGCGCGCTACGCGAAGCCGCCGAAAGCCTGCGCGAGTCGGGCGTCGGCGACGCGCGGCGCGACGCGGCGACGCTGCTCGCCGCCACGGTCGCGCGCGATCTCGCGTTCCTCATCGCGCACTCGGACGACGCGCTCACGCCCGCGCAGCTTTCGCTCTTCCGCGAGCGCGTCAGCCGACGCGCGGCGGGCGAGCCTTTGCAGTACGTCACGGGTCGTCAGGAGTTCTTCGGTCTCGATTTCGAAGTCACGCCCGCCGTCCTCATCCCGCGCCCCGAAACCGAACTGCTCGTCGAGACCGCGCTCGAACTGCTGCGCGAGACCGACGACGCGCGAGGCGCGCGCCCGCCACTCATCTGCGACGTGGGGACGGGTTCGGGCTGCGTCGCCGTCGCGCTGCTGCACGAGCGAAAGGGCGCGCGCGCCGTCGCCGTTGACATCTCGACCGACGCGCTTCGTATTGCCGCGCGCAACGCCGCGCGCCACGGCGTCTTCGACCGGCTCGCGCTCGTCGCCTCCGACTGCTTCGCCGCGCTCGACGCCGCGTCGAGCCGCTTCGATCTCGTCGCGTCGAACCCGCCCTACGTCGCCGAGGGCGACCTCGGAGGGTTGCAGCGCGAGGTGCGCGAACACGAGCCGCGCGTCGCCCTGACGCCCGGCGGCGACGGGCTCTGCGTCATCCGCCGACTCGTCAACGACGCGCCGCGGTTTCTCACGCCGCGCGGTCACCTCGTCATGGAGATCGGCTTCAACCAGCACGAAGCCGTGCGCCGGCTGACCGATCCGCGCGTCTGGACTGTCCTCGACATCCACCGCGACCTGCAAGGCATCCCGCGCACCGTCGCGCTGCGGTTGAACGGGTGAGAAGAGTTAGCCACAGAGGACACAGAGGGCACAGAGGGGAGATAAGAAACGATGAAGGAGGAACAATGAATGATGAAGTAGGAAAATCTTCTTCACTTCATCGTTCCGCGTTCATCGTTCATACTTTCTTCTCTCTGTGTTCTCTGTGTCCTCTGTGGCTAATCCGCTCCTAGACCGATGCGGGTCGCGTGGGGTAGAATCCGCCCCGCTTTCGTCCGTCGCAGCCCTCCCGCCAGAGAGTCGCCTCCGCCGCCACGAAAGATTGAAGCCGCCGCCACAGTTCAGATCGAACCCGTAAAACCTTTTCAGGAGTGAATCAGATGAAGAGCTTGAGCCCGTCCCCCGCGAGCTTGCGCCGCGCGTTCGCGCTCGCACTGCTGCTCGCGTTCGTCGCCGCGCCGCTCGCGCCGCTCCCGGCGCGCGCGCAGGAGCCGCAGAAGGATGAGAAGAAGGAAGACGCCGAGAAGAAGGACGACAAGAAGAAGGAGGAGGGCTTGCCCTTAAAGCCCGACTCGAAGGTCGAGTTCACGACCGACGAGGGCACGTGGATGTCGGTTGACCTGTCGCCGGACGGTCAGACAGTCGTCTTCGATCTCCTCGGCGACATCTACACGATCCCGGCGTCGGGCGGCGAGGCACGGCTTATCAGCGGCGGCATGGCGTTCGAGAGCCAGCCGCGTTTCTCGCCCGACGGCAAGCGCGTCGTCTTCGTCTCCGACCGCAGCGGCGCGGAGAACCTCTGGACGATGAACGCGGACGGCTCAGACCCGAAAGCCGTGAGCGAGGGCGTCGAGCAGAGCTTCGCGTCGCCCGCCTGGACGCCGGACGGACAGTTCATCATCGCCTCGCGCGCCGCGGGCTTGCGCGCCAACACGCTCTACGTCTATCCGCGCGAAGGCGGCACGGGCTTCGAGCTCGACAAGAAGGACGGCGCGCCGGGCGCGGGCGCTGGTGATCCGAACCCGCAGAACCAGCCGAACCGCATGGGCGCGGTCTCGTCGCCCGACGGTCGCTACATCTATTTCGCCGAGCGCAAGGGCGGCTTCAGCTACAACGTCCAATTCCCGCTCTGGCAGATTCGCCGCTACGACCGAGAGACCGGCGAGACCTCGACGATCACGAACGCGCAGGGCAGCGCGATGCGCCCCGCGATCTCGCCGGACGGTAAGACCTTGGTCTTCGCCACGCGCTACGACACGCACACGGGTCTGAAGGCGAAGGATTTGACGACGGGCGAGGAGCGCTGGATCAAGTACCCCGTCACGCGCGACGATCAGGGGTCTGAGTAGTAAGCCGCGACGTTCGTGAGCTGCTGGGGCGTCGAGGGCGGGCAGATCAAGAAGGTCGCCGCCGCGGGCGGTACGCCCCAGCAGCTCACGAACGTCGCGGCTTACTACTCAGACCTCGCCTGGTCGCCCGACGGTCAGAAGATCGTTTACGTCACGGGCTCGCACCGCGACAAGGTCTATTCCGATCTCCAGATGGAGCTTGAGCACTCGCGCGCGGGCTTCGGCTTCGAGGAGGGCGAGGGCGAAGTGACGGGGATCGATCCGACGAGCGTGCTCGACCTGCGCTGGATTCCCGCGTCGGGCGGCGGCTCGACCTTGATCGGTCCGACGCAGGGCGGGCGCTACCCGCACTTCACGAACGACGCTTCGCGCGTCTTCATGACGACCGGCGAGGGTCTCACCTCGATCCGCCTCGACGGCTACGACCGCAAGGTTCACCTGAAGATGACGGGCGGGGCTTCCGGCTCGATCCCGCCGCGCCCCGTCGGCGCTTCGTGGATGCGCGTCTCGCCCGACGGCAGGCGCGTCTTCGCCGACGTGCAGAACAAGCACTACGTCGCGACGATCCCCGTGCCGATGAAGCAGACTTTGGAGGTGAGCGTCGTCGGCAAGGGGATGGCGGCGCTGCCGTTCAAGAAGCTCTCAGCCGAGGGCGGCGATTATCTTTCGTGGTCGCCCGACGGCAAGTACGTCACCTGGTCTTGGGGCAACAAGTTCTACCGACAGGCGGTTGACTCGGACAAGCCGGAAGTCTTCGAGATCAACGTCGAGGCGCCGCGCTACACGCCCAAAGGTACGGTCGTGCTGCGCGGCGCGAAGATCATCACGATGCGCGGCGAAGAGATCATCGAGCGCGGCGACATCGTCGTCACGGACAACCGCATCGCGGCGGTCGGCGAGACGGGCAGGGTCGCGATCCCCGCGAATGCTAAGGTCGTTGACGTGCGCGGCAAGACCATCATGCCGGGCTTCGTTGACGTGCACTCGCACATGTGGCCCCCGCGCGGCGTGCACCAGACGCAGGTCTGGCAGTACCTCGCCAACCTCGCCTACGGCGTCACCACCACGCGCGATCCGCAGTCTTCGACGACCGACGTTTTCGGCTACATGGATTTGGCGGACGCGGGCGAGATCATCGGACCGCGCATCTACACGACGGGTCCCGGCGTCTTCTCGACCTCCGGCGTCACGGACAGAGAGTCCGCGATGAACTACATCAAGCGCTACAAGGAGGCTTACCGGACGACGACCTTGAAGGAGTACGTCGTCGGCGACCGCAAGATTCGCCAGTTCGTCATCATGGCGACGCGGCAGAACGGAATCTCGCCGACGACCGAGGGCGCGCTCGACATGAAACTCGATCTGTCGCAGATCATTGACGGCTATTCGGGCAGCGAGCACGCGCTTCCCATCCAGCCGCTCTACCACGACGTGGTGCAGCTGCTCGCCAAGACGCACACCTTCTACACGCCGACGCTCCTCGTCGCCTACGGCGCGCCGTGGAGTGAAAACTACTTCTACGAGACGACCGACGTGCACAACGATCAGAAGCTGCGCCGCTTCATCCCGCACGAGCTGGTTGACGCGCAGACCCTTCGCCGCCAGTGGTTCAGCGCGGACGAGTACGGCTTCAAAGGGATCGCCGAGGGCGCGACGAAGGTCGTGCGCGCGGGCGGTCGCGTCTGCTTGGGCGGTCACGGTCAGCTTCAGGGCTTGGGCGACCACTGGGAGATTTGGGCGCTGCAATCCGGCGGCATGACGCCGTTCGAGGCGCTGCGCTCGGCGACGATCTACGGCGCGGAAGCCATCGGCTTGCAGCAGGACTTGGGCTCGCTCGAAGTCGGCAAGCTCGCCGATCTCTTGGTGATGGATCGCGATCCGCTCGCCAACATACGCAACACCAACTCGCTCGTTTACGTGATGAAGAACGGCGAGCTGTTCAACGCCTCGACGCTCGACGAGGTTTACCCCGCCGAGCGCAAGCTCGAACGGATGTACTGGTGGGACGGCGAGCCGAAGCCGGAAGAGCCGCTGAAGAAGAACTGACGGCGAAAGCGCCAAACGGGCGGCGAGGCTCGCGGGACTTCCGGAAGTCCCGCGAGCCTCGCTCATTTTGTCCGCAGTCTAGCCCGCCTTTGCCGGGCCGTGCTACAATCACCGCTAATACGGGCTAGAAGCCCTGCTAATACATGGACAAATTTCGCATTCGAGGCGGTCGTAAACTCCGCGGGCGCGTCCAGATCGGCGGCGCGAAAAATTCGGCGCTGCCGTGCATTGCTGCGGCGCTGCTGACGGGCGAGAGCGTCACGCTGCACAACGTCCCTTACGTGCGCGACATCATCACGCAGGGGCGGCTGCTCGAAGACCTCGGCGCGCAGGTGCTCCGACCCGAACTGCGGACGCACAAGATCAGCGCCGCGAACATCGAGATTTTCGAAGCGCCTTACGATCTCGTCAAAACCATGCGCGCGTCCGTGCTCGTGCTCGGTCCCTTGCTCGCGCGCTTCGGCAAGGCGAAGGTCTCGCTTCCGGGCGGCTGCGCCATCGGGACGCGCCCGATTGATCTGCACCTCGAAGCGTTGAAGCACCTGGGCGCGCAGGTGTCGCTCGAAGCGGGCTACGTCGTCGCGCGCGCGCCGCATCGCGGTCGCCTGCAGGGCGGCGAGGTCAACTTCGACAAGGTGACGGTGACGGGCACGGAGAACGTGTTGATGGCGGCGACGCTCGCCGAAGGAAAGACCGTCATCAACAACGCCGCGCGCGAGCCGGAGATCGCAGACCTCGCGGAGCTGTTGAACCGCATGGGGGCGCGCGTGCGCGGCGCGGGCTCGCCGACGATCACGATAGACGGCGTCGAACACTTAGGCGCGGCGGAGCACACGATCATCCCCGACCGCATCGAGACGGGGACGTTCCTCTGTGCGGCGGCGATCACGGACGGCGAGCTTGAGCTGAAGGACTGCCGACCCGAACACTCCGCGATCGTCATCGCCAAGCTGCGCGAGGCGGGCGTCGAGATCGAGGAAGTGAACCAGAGCACGCTGCACGTGCGCTGCTGCGCCGAAGGTTTGACGGCGCGCGACGTCGTGACCGAGCCGCACCCGCGCTTTCCCACGGACATGCAGGCGCAGTACATGGCGCTGATGACGCAAGCCGCGGGCGTCTCGCGCATCACCGAGACGATCTTCGAGAACCGCTTCATGCACGCCTCCGAGATGCAGCGCATGGGAGCCGACATCTCGATCAGCGGCAACACCGCGACCGTGCGCGGCGTGACCCGGCTGATGGGCGCGCGCGTGCAGGCGTCAGACCTGCGCGCGTCGGCGTGTCTCGTCCTCGCCGGGTTAGTCGCCGAGGGCGAGACCGTCGTCGAGCGCGTCTATCACATAGATCGCGGCTACGAGAAGATCGAGGCGAAGCTGCGCGCGGTCGGAGCCGAGATCGAGCGCGTGCGCGAGTCGGTCACGGCGCAGTTGCCGCCCGCGGCGGAAGTCGGCGTGTCGTGAGTCGCCCGGAAAGATTCGCGCTTGAATAGCCCGGCGGTAAAGTCCATAATCCTGCCGTCTTACCGCTCGGCGAATTGCGCTCGTCCCAGCTCGTTCGGTAAAGTTTGGACAGAATGGCTGAAACAGATTGCATCTTCTGCCGCCTGATCGCGGGCGAGCTCCCGGCGGACGTGGTCTATCAGGACGCCGCGGCGGTCGCCATCCGCGACTCGAATCCCCAAGCCCCCGTCCACCTCCTCGTCATGCCGAAGGAGCACTACGACTCGCTCGACGACATGGGCAAGCGCGACGAGCCGCTCCTCGGGCACCTCGTCCGCGTCGCCTCGCGCGTCGCCAACGAACACGGGCTCGGCGAGACGGGCTACCGCACGGTCATCAACACGGGCTCGGGCGCCGGTCAGTCGGTCGCACACCTGCACATCCACGTCGTCGGCGGGCGCGAACTCACCTGGCCCCCCGGCTAATCGAAGGATGAAGGCGGAAGGATGAAGGGTGAAAAGAAGATC